>JBBPZE010000107.1:0-8293 GCA_038199185.1 Solirubrobacterales bacterium | reverse complement strand
CTGACCGCGGGCGTCGCCGCTGTGGCCTACCGGCGCGCGGCCGACACGGCCTCGCCGCCCACCAGCAGCGAGAGCTGGATGTGCAAGACCGCATCCTCGAGCTGCGGCAGCTCGGACACCCGCCCGCCGGCGACCAGGCGCGAGACGACGAGGTCGGTCGCCCCCACCGCGGCGAGGTAGACCTCCTCCGGGGGAAGCGGCAGCTGTGGCAGCTGCCGGCGCGCGGCCTCCATCTGGTCGCGCAGCAGTGCCGCGAAGCGATCGTGCACCGCCTCTCGCCGGGTCAGCGCCGCCGGGCCGGCGGCGGCCACCTCGATCAGGAACGTCCGCGCGAAAGCCGGCTCGGCGGCCAGCGTCTGGTGGTAGGCGCGGGTGCGCGCCCGCGCCCGGGCGAGCAGGTCCTCGGTCTCGGCCCCCGCGGCTCGCAGCGCGCCGAGCAACACCTCGACGCCCGTGTCGTAGGCGGCGAGGAAGCACGCCTCCTTGTCGCGGAAGTGCTCGTAGAAGGTCTTGCGCGAGACGCCGGCCCGGCCGATCACCGCGGCGACCGTGGTGGCCGCATATCCGCTCTCGGCCACGACCTCGGCCATGGCGTCGAGCATCCGGCCGCGCTGGGACGCGAGCACGACCTCGCGCGCCAGCTGGTGCGGCCCGCGGGGAAGATCTCGAGGAGGTCCTTGCGACGCCCGGGCCGGACCCTGGGGGGGCGCCGGCTCCGGACTCGGTGTGACCGATGACACAGTTGGGAACACAAGTGTCTATGATACTCGGGAACATGAGTGTTTACGACGTGGAGATGGGATGATGGCGTCCGTGGCCCAGGAAGGACATCGAGAGCTGCCGGCGGGCATCCGCGCGGCGCGGATCGGGCTCGCGGCGCTCACGGCGCTGTTGAGCGTCAACCTCTGGACGGGCGCGCCGCTGTTCTCGATCTGGGTGGGCAGTCGCGTTCAGGGCGGGACGGGGCTGACGATGAGCGCCGTGGGAGCGGTCCTCGGCACCCTCGCGGTGACGGTCTCTCTTCTCGTCTTCCTGCTCGTGCGCGTCGAGGCCGCCTACAAGGTGCTCAGCGGCGAGCCGCCCCAGCGGCGGACCTCGCCGTGGCTGCGCAGCCTCCGCGACGAGCGCCCCGAATTGGCCGTCAAGCGACCGCTCGACGGCTTCGAGAAGACGCTCATCGTCACCGTCGTTATCGCGGTGGTCGCCTTCGAGACCTGGTTCTTCTTCTTCGCCGGCTCGTCCATCGGGAGCGCGTGATGCAGACCCCGGACTTCCCACTGGTCATCATCGGCTCCGGCTTCGCGGGACTCGGCCTCGCCATCCGGCTCAAGGAGCAGGGGGAGCACGACTTCGTCGTCCTCGAGCGGGCCTCCGACGTCGGCGGCACCTGGCGGGACAACACCTATCCCGGCTGCCAGTGCGACATCCCCTCGCATCTGTACTCGTTCTCGTTCGCGCCCAACCCGGACTGGTCGCGGCTGTTCCCCACCCAGCCCGAGATATGGGACTACCTGCGCGACTGCGCCGACCGCCTCGGCGTTCGGCCGCACATCCGCTTCGACCACGAGGTGACCGGGGCCGACTGGGACGAGAATCACGGCTTCTGGCGGATCGAGACGTCGCAGGGCGAGATCACCGCCCGGGTGGTGGCCGCGGGCCAGGGGGGGCTGAGCGAGCCGTCGCTTCCCGCGGTTCCCGGCATCGAGACGTTCGAAGGAGCCCTGTTTCACTCGGCCCGCTGGGACTACGATCACGACCTGCGCGGCAAGCGCATCGCCGTGATCGGCACCGGGGCCTCGGCGGTCCAGTTCATCCCCTACGTGCAGCCCGAGGCCCAGAGGCTCACGCTCTTCCAGCGCACTCCGCCGTGGATCATGCCGCATCCCGATCGCCCCGTCCGTGGCTGGGAAAAGCGCATGTTCAGGCGTTTCCCGGTCACACAGAAGCTGTTTCGCGGCGCGATCTACACGTTCTTCGAGTCGCGCGTGCTGGGGTTCACCAAGAAGCCCGACCTGATGAAGGTGGGCGAGAGGATCGCGCTCAAGCACATGGCCAAGCAGATCCCCGGCGACCCCGAGCTGCGCGCGAAGCTGACGCCCGGCTACCGCATGGGCTGTAAGCGCATCCTGATGTCCAACACCTACTACGGGGCGCTGGCGCAGCCCAACGCCGAGGTCGTCACGGAGCCGATCACCGAGATCCGCGAAGGGTCGATCGTCACCGCCGACGGTGTGGAGCACGAGGTGGACACGATCATCCTCGGCACCGGCTTTCACGTCGCCGACATGCCGCTCACCGACTGGGTGCGGGGCCGCGGCGGCACCTCGATGGCCGAGGCCTTCGGGGGCAGCCCGCAGGCCTACCTGGGTACGACCGTCGCCGGTTTCCCGAACCTCTTTCTCATGACCGGGCCGAACACCGGCCTGGGGCACAACTCGATCGTCTACATCCTCGAATCGCAGTTCGCCTACATCCTCGACGCTCTGCGCACGATGCGCGAGCGGGGGGTGGGTGTGCTGGAGGTCCTCCCCGAGGCCCAGGAGCGCTTCAACGCCGAGGTCCAGGTGCAGATGAAGAACACCGTGTGGACCACGGGCGGCTGCGCGTCGTGGTACATCGACCGCAACGGCCTCAACACGGTCCTTTGGCCCGGATGGACATGGGACTTCCGCCGCCGGACCCGCAGGTTCGACCCGGCGCCCTACGTGCTGGCGCCTGCGCCCTCGCCCGTGCCGACGACGGCTTCGGCGGCTTAGCGATGGCCGAGCGGTTCTGCGACGTCGGCGAGGTCACGCTCTGCTACGAGACGTTCGGCGATCGCGCCGATCCCACGGTGCTTCTCGTCATGGGTCTGGGCACGCAGATGATCGCCTGGCGCACCGAGTTCTGCGAGGAGCTCGCCGGCCACGGCTATCACGTCGTGCGCTTCGACAATCGCGACGTCGGCCGCTCGACGAAGATCGACGCCGCGCCCCCGACCGTCGGGCAGTTGCTGCGCCGCAGCCCGTCCGCGGGCGCCTATCGCCTGGCGGACATGGCGGCCGACACGATCGGCCTGCTCGACTGCCTGGAGGTCGATTCCGCGCATGTCGTCGGGGCGTCGATGGGGGGGATGATCGCTCAGCTGATGGCCGCCCGCCACCCGCGGCGCGTGCGTTCGCTCGCCTCGATCATGTCCAACACGGGCAGCCGCTACCGGGGCCAGCCACACCTCAGGCTCTATCCGCTGTTCCTCAAACGCGCGCCGACCGATCGCGACGCGTTCATCGCGCACGTCACGCGGATCTTCGCCGCGATCGGATCGCCCGGCTTCGACCACGACGAGGACGAGATCCGGACCACCGCGGAGGAGAGCTTTGACCGCGGACACGATCCGTCCGGTGGCGCCAGGCAACTCGGGGCGATCGCCGCCTCCGGCGACCGGACGAGCGACCTTCGCACCATCACGGCGCCGACGGTCGTCATCCACGGAACGCGAGACCGGCTCGTCGGCCCGTCCGGCGGGCGCGCCACGGCTCGCGCTATTCCCGGCGCGCGGCTCGTGATGATCGAGGGCATGGGCCACGACCTGCCGCGCGGCGCCTGGGCGCCCATCATCGAGGCCGTCGTGAGCAACGCCAGGCGCGCCGACGATGCCCGCAAGGACGCCGGAGCTCGGGCCGCCTGACCCCGGGGCGCCCCCGAGCGCCCGATGCCCGCTCAGCGGGTAGAACTTCCGCATGAACGAGATCGCGCGCGGCATCTATCACTGGCAGACCTTTCACGAGGGGATCCAGGCGAACGTCAGCTCCTACTACGTGGAGCCGGCGGCCACCGTCCTGGACCCGACGACCCCCGACGACGGGTTGGAGCTCTTCGCGGCCCGCAACGTCGAGCGCGTCGTGCTCACCAACCGCCACCACTATCGCCACGCCGACCGCTTCGCCGCCCGCTTCGACGTGCCGGTCTACGTGGTGGAGCAGGGCGAGCACGAGCTGAAGGGCCGCCCCGGCCTGCGGACGTTCGCCTTCGGCGACGAGGTCGGGCCGGGGATCACCTCCCATCCGATCGATCCGAGCTGGCCCGACGAGGGGGCGCTGCACTTCGCGCTGGGCACCGGACTGCTGGCGATCGGCGACGGCGCGATCCGCTACGACAAGGAGATCGGCTTCGTTCCCGACCGCTACCTCGGCACGGATCCCGACCGCGTCAAGCCCCTGCTGCGCGCGGGCTACGGTCGCCTGCTGAGCCTCGACTTCGACACGCTGCTGTTCGCCCACGGCGAGCCGCTGGTGGGCGGTGGCAAGGAGGCGCTGCGGGCGTTCACCGAGGGTGGCGCCTAGTTCCCGTAGCCCTCGACGAGGACGAGGCTGCCGGTCGACGCCTCCTGGCGGATGGGCAGGATCTCCTGATAGCGCTCGGATGCGTACCAGTCGCGCGCCGCCTGCGACGACGGGAACTCGATGAGCACCAGGCGGCCCGGCTCCCAGTGGCCCTCGAGCCTCTCGGAGGGGCCCCCGCGCACGATGAAGCGCCCCCCGAACGGCGTGAGCGTCGACTCGGTGTGGGCGCTGTAGTCCTGGTATCGCTCGGGGTCGGTGACCGTGACGTCGCCGACGATGTAGGCGGGCATGCCCATGATCTTCTCGTAACGATTGGCCCGGCGCCGCATACTGAAGGGCAATGCTCTTCTTCAAGGACAAGTCCCGCATGACCGACCCCGACCGCGCCCTGCCCGGGCGCGACGTGCCGATGGCGGTTCCCGAGCGCCACGAGGTGCTCGGCACGCCGTTGGAGCCGCCGTTTCCCGAGGGCTACGAAACCGCCGTCCTGGGGCTGGGCTGCTTCTGGGGCGCCGAGAAGGTCTTCTGGCAGTTGCCCGGTGTCCACACCACGGCTGTCGGCTACGCCGGCGGCTATACGCCCAACCCCTCCTACGAGGAGGTGTGCTCGGGCTCGACCGGTCACACCGAGGCAGTGCTCGTCGTCTTCGACCCGGCTCAGATCGGCTATGACCAGGTGCTCAAGGCCTTCTGGGAGGGCCACGACCCGACGCAGGGAATGCGCCAGAGCAACGACGTCGGTACGCAATACCGCTCGGCAGTGCTGACGACCTCCCCGGCCCAAGCCGCGGCGGCCCGGGCGTCGAAGGAGGCCTACGAGCGCGAGCTGAAGGCTGCCGGGCACGGCGAGATCACCACCGAGGTGGCCGAGGCCGGGCCGTTCTTCTACGCCGAGCCCTACCACCAGCAGTACCTGGCCAAGGTGCCCGGCGGCTATTGCGGCCTGGGCGGCACGGGCGTCAGCTGCCCGGTCGGGCTGCCCGCGGGCTGAGCTTCGCCGCGCGCGGAGGTGGGTAGCCGCGTTCCCATGAGCGGTCGCACGCCAGATGAGATCTGGGAGGAGGGCGTCGAGGAAGGCGAGCGGCGCCTGAAGCGCAGCGTGTCCGGCCTCGTGGCGACCGGGTTCGCCGGAGGGGCCGAGGTGGCCTTCGGCCTGCTCGCCGTCGTCGTGGCCTCGGGGGCCGCCGCCGAGGTCGCACCCGAGCACACGGCCCACGTCATCGGCGCCCTGTTCTTCGGCATCGCGCTCGTGCTGATCACTCTCGGCCGCGCCGAGCTGTTCACGGAGAACTTCCACATCCCCGTCGCGGCGGTCTACGCGCGACGCGCGACCCTCTGGGAGCTGATGCGCATGTGGGGGATCTCGCTGGTGTTCAACCTCCTGGGCCTCGCGCTGATGCTCGGCCTGCTGTCGATCCCCGGCGTGCTCAAGCCTGAGAGCACGAAGGCCGTCGGGCCGCTTGCCGACACCTTCGCCCACCGCGACCTGTTGCCGGCGTTCGCCAGCGCGGTAGTGGCCGGCGCCGTGATGACCGTGTTCACGTGGGTGGTCGCCGCCGCGGAGTCGGTCTCCGCTCGCGTCCTGGTCGCGATGGGCGTCGGCTTCCTGCTCATCGCACCCAGCCTCAATCACGCGGTGGTGGGCTTCGGCGAGATCCTGTTCGGCATCCTCACGAACACGAGCAGCGCGACGCAGGGCGATCTGTGGGGCAACCTGATGGTGGCGATCGCGGGCAACCTGCTCGGGGGCGTGGGGCTCGTGTTCGCCACGCGCGTCGCGCAGGTGCGCGGCGAGCCGGGGCCCAGCGCATCGGGGGAGCGGCCCGCGAAGCCGTAGCGGTTCTACATCCCGGGCGGATGGCGGACGACGTAGCCCGAGGGGGAACGGCGGGCTCCCGACCAGCGTGAGCCGGCATCCGGCCGGCCGCTGGTGTCAAAGCGCCGGCCGCGGATGGTCATGTACGTGTGGCCCGGGTTGGCGTAGACGGTGATGAAGCGGCCCGGCCCCGGCGACCCCCACGACATGAGGCGTCCCGAGTCCAGCGGCGAGCGCAGCGCTCCCGCGGCGTGCAGGACGTAGGACACCGAGCCCGAGCAGTCATAGGCGCGGTCGGCGAAGGAACCGTGGCCCCCTCCGTAGCGGTAGGGCAGGCTGGCGATCCGGTTGGCGGCCGCGATCGCGCGAGCGATGGCGGCGGGAGGGCCGGCGGCATGGCGGTCTCGGGCCGACGCGGTCGAGTGCTTGAGGACGGGGTGCTTCCCGTGCACGCCCAGGGCGGCCCAGGTGGCGGGCCCCACGACGCCGTCGGCCCCGAGTCCGTGCGTGCGCTGAAAGCGGCGTACCGCCCGTGCCGTTCCCGGCCCGTAGACCCCGTCGACCACGGCATGGACCTTGCGCTGGACGAGCCGCACGGATTGGTCCATTTGCAGGATGACTTGCAGCAGCAGGTGCCGCAGCGGATCCTGCGACGGCTCAGTCGCCGGTGTTGTGCCCGTGCTTCTGATAGCGCTGGTTCTCGTTGCGCTCACCCATGACCTGGGCGATCGTGAACGCCACGAGAACGTGGATCACGGCGGGGAACAGCACGGCGAAGATGGCGAGAAGGCCGATCGTGGCAGCGGTGTCCGTGAGCCCGAGCACGCTCCGATCATATCCAGCGATGGGGGGCGGTTCATTCCGACCGCGTTGGTAGGATAAGAATCGATGATCTTCACGACGAAGGCCGAGTACGGCGTCCGTCTGCTGGTCGAGCTAGGCCGGCAGGGCAGCGAGAACCCGGTGTCGTTGAAGGCGATCGCGGAGGCCGAGGGGCTGCCGCTCGCCTACCTGGAGCGCATCGTGGCGCTTCTGAAGAAGTTCGGCCTCGTCGAGAGCCAGCGCGGCGCACACGGCGGGTATAGCCTCGCGCGCCCGGCCGGCGAGATCACGATGGACGAGGCCGTGCTCGCGCTCGAGGGTGTCGTTGCCCCGATGTCGTGCTTCGTCGACGACAGCGTCGACCGCAAGGGCGTGCTGTGCTCCCACGACCACGACGCCGGCCACGGGTGCGCCACCAAGCTGCTGTGGACACGGGTCCAGGGCGGCATGGTCGAGGCGATGAGGCGCACCACGCTGGCCGAGCTCATCCAGTTCTCCTCCCGACAGACCTCCCGACAGACCTCCCGACAGACCTCCCCCCTGGTGACCATCAATGGCTGAGCTCTCTATTCGCAACCTGCATGTCGCCGCCGGCGAGAAGGAGATCCTGAGGGGCCTCGATCTCGAGGTCCGCTCGGGTGAGATCCACGCGCTCATGGGCCCCAACGGCTCGGGCAAGTCGACGCTCGCCAACGTGATCATGGGCCATCCCGGCCTCGAGGTCACCGAGGGCGAGATCCTCTTCAACGGCCAGAACATCACCGCGGCCGATCCTGACGAGCGCTCGCGCCTCGGACTGTTCATGGCGTTTCAGTACCCCGTCTCGATCCCCGGCGTGACCATCACGAAGTACCTGCGGATGGTCATGAACGCCCATCGCGAGGCCCGCGGCGAGAACGAGATCAGCCTCAAGGACTTCCGCAAGACCGTCGAGGCCGCGATGGAGCTGACCGACGTGCCGCGCGAGTTCAGCTCGCGCTACCTCAACGAGGGGTTCTCCGGTGGCGAGAAGAAGCGTCTGGAGATCCTCCAGCTCGCCCTGCAGGAGCCCCAGATCGCCGTGCTCGACGAGACCGACTCGGGCCTCGACATCGACGCCCTCAACGTGGTGGCCAACGGCGTCAACACGGTCGCCGCCCAGAGCGCCATGGGCGTGCTGATCATCACCCACTACCAGCGCATCCTCCACATGGTCCAGCCCACGCGCGTGTCGATCATGTTCGAAGGCCGCATCGTCAAGGAGGGTGGCCCCGAGCTGGTCTCCGAGCTCGAGGCCAAGGGCTACGGCTGGATCAAGGACGAGGTGGCGGCCGGCGCGGCCCACTAGTCGATG
>JBBPZE010000106.1:0-23323 GCA_038199185.1 Solirubrobacterales bacterium | reverse complement strand
CGCGGAAGCGGTAGGTCAGGCGCTGGTAGGTCACGCGGAAGCGGTGGTGGACCCGCGCGCGGCCGTGGGCGTCGAGGCTTCGTGTGGCGAAGGTCCGCCACCGCGTGCCGATGAGGACCTGGAAGGCCACGTCGGCCGAGCCGGCCGGCACCCGCCTCCCGCCGAGCCTCGCTGTGAGCGTCAGGCGCTGTCCGTTGCGCAGCCTTCGCGCGCTGGGAACCAGCGCGACCGGGGCGGCGACGACGACGCGGACGGTCGACGCGGCGGCGTCGGTGCTGGCTCCGGCCGGCCGGTAGCGCACGCTGATGCGCCGGCTCGGCCCCCTCGGGACGACGAAGCCGAACCGGCCCTTCGCGTCGGTGGTGGCGCTGCCGATCTGGCGCTCGGCGGCGCCCGGGACCTCGACGGCCGAGAACACCGCGAGGCCGGCGCCGGCGATCGCGCTGCCGGACGCGTCGACCAGCCGGCCGGCCACGAGCGCCCTGCGCGGATAGGGCTGGCGGCGCACGGGTCGGCGGATGCCGACCAGTCGCGCGGCGGGCGTGCCGGACGCGCTCGATCCGCCACCGCGGTTGGCGACGGTCACCGAGACCGGACCGAAGGTGGCGCTGTTGGTTCCGGTCGCGTCGTAGACCACGAGGCTGAACGTGTGGCGCCCGTCGGTGACCTGTGAGGTGTCGAAGACGAGCCGCCCCGCCGCGCTGGGCTTGCAGGGCACGGCCTTGACGAACGGCTCCCGGCACGCGCCGCCGTTGTCGTCGACGACCTGCCGTGTTCGCTCGAGGCCGTCGACGACCAGGGCCGCCTTGTAGACGCCGCCGCCGAGGTCCTCGGCGGAGAAGGCGACCGTCTGAGCGCCGTCGACCGTCGCTCCCTCGGCGAACAGTCCGCCGCTGGGGGCCACGGTGATCTTCGGCGGCTCCTGGTCGGAGAGCTGGATCCGGCCGGCGCCGAGCGTCAGCGTGCCGGTGCTCGGGGCCGACGGATTGGTGGTCGAGCACCCCGTGCCCGGACAGGAGAGGCGGAAGGTGAGGCTGGCGCGGGTTCCCGGGATGTCGCGGTTCTCCAGGTAGCAGCCCGGGCCCTGGCACGCCTCGGTCGTGCCCACCAGGGCGTACTGCATGTTCGAGCCGCTGGGCAGGGACGCCTGCCGCGCGATCGATGCGCCGACGATGACCGTGTGGGGTGGCGCGGCATAGGTCCACTCCGCGTAGTTGGGCCCGCTCGTCGTCGTCGAGAGCCACAGCTCGAGTTGGCCGCCCGTCGCGCAGGCGTCGCGCGCGCCCGTCTGGGCGCTTCCGTCGAGGTTGGCGACGAACCGGTCCGCGCCGATCCAGTCCTCGGACGGCGAACGGCAGCTGTACTGGAAGTAGCTGGGAACGGTGGGTGTCGGCGTGGCGGCCCGGGCGCCGACGGGCAGCGCCATCCCGAGGCTCAGGGCGGCGAGCAGGCGGAGGATCACGAACGGTCGTGACACGTTCAACTAGCTGGAGGTTTCCACACCTCGCCCCCGTCGCGCATTACGGCCGATCGGAGCGGGACCTCGCGATTCATAGACTCCGCGGCCGATGCTCGATCGGCTTCCGAAGATCGGCCCCCGCGCCTACGCGCGCATCGCCACCGCGTCCTTCGTCCTGCTCGCCGTGATCATCTTCACCGGCGCGGCGGTGCGCCTCACGGGTTCCGGGCTCGGGTGCCCGACGTGGCCGAAATGCCACGGCCACCTCGTCACGACCAAACTCGACTACCACGGCGCGATCGAGTACGGCAACCGGCTGATCACCGGCCTGGTCGCCGTGGCGGCGATCGCCGCCGCGCTGCTCGCTCTCCTGCGCCGGCCGTTTCGCCGCGACCTGGCCTGGCTCGGGCTGGCGCTTCCCGTGGGGGTCGTCGCCCAGATCGCGCTCGGCGGGCTGGTCGTCGTCTACGGGCTGGCTCCGGGCTTCGTCATGGGCCACTTCCTGGTCAGCCTGACGATCCTCGTCGCCGCGTTCACGCTCATGTGGCGCGCACGCCGGCCCGACGAGCCCCAGCCCGCGCCGATCGAGGACCGGCGCACCGTCCTGGCGACCCGGGCGCTCGTCCCGCTGGCCGCCTGGGTGCTGTTCCTGGGCACGGTCGCCACCGGGTCGGGCCCGCACCCCGGCACCCACGGCAACGAGGTCGCCTCGCGCTTCTCCTTCCGGGGGGGCGAGACGATGGACTGGGTCATCCACTGGCACGGCCGCTTCAGCACGCTGCTGGGCCTCTGCGCGCTGGGCCTGTGGTTCTACCTGCGCCGGGAGCGCGCCGACCGGCGGCTGCGCCGGGCGGTGACGGCGCTGTGCCTCCTGCTCGCCGCCCAGGGCGTCGTGGGCCTCGTGCAGTACGCGAACCGGCTGCCGGCCGGCGTGGTGTGGGTTCACGTGGTCCTGGCGACGCTCACCTGGGTCAGCGTGATCTGGGCAGCCTCCGCCGCCGGGCGGCTCGCGCCCAGGCCGAGCGTCGCGACGACGCCGGCCCGCACCGCCGCCTGACCGCCGGCCCGCACCGCCGCCTGACCGCCGGACCGCACCGCCGCCTGACCGGCGGCCCGTACCGCCGCCTGACCGCCGGTCCGTCAGGTGAAGTGCCCGATCAGCAGCGTCGCGACGGCGGCCACGGTGGTGCCTCCGAGAAGCGTCGTCGGTCGCAGCCTCGAGCGCCGCCGCCGCAGACGCCAAGCGCGGTCGCGACGGTGCAGGCTGCTGGCGTAGATCGGACCCGACTGGGATGGCATGGCGGCTCGTGTCATCAGACACGAGCCCCCGCGCCGGCGTCAAGCCGACTTTTGGAGGATCCCGCATTCACCGGGCTTTACGAGCCCTCCGGCGATCACGGATGGCAGGGTCCTTACGTCACGACGGCGGGCGCCGGAGCGGGCTCGAGGGCCAGGCCAAGGACCTCGCTCAGTGTCATGACGGGGTGAAAGGTCATCGCCTCCCGCACATCGGCCGGAACGTCGTCGAGGTCGGGGCGGTTGCGCTCGGGCAGAATCACGTCGGTCAGGCCCGCGGCGTGCGCGGCCAGCACCTTCTGCTTGAGGCCGCCGATCGGCAGCACCCGGCCCTGCAGGGTGACTTCGCCGGTCATGCCGACGGTGTGGCGCACCGGGCGGCCGCTGAGCAGCGAGGCCAGCGCGGTGGCCATCGTGATCCCAGCGCTGGGCCCGTCCTTGGGAATCGCCCCGGCGGGGACGTGGACGTGGAACTCGCGGTTCTCGAAGGCCTCCTCGTCGATGCCCAGGTCGGCCGCGTGCGCGCGAACGTGGGTCAGCGCGATCCGGGCGGACTCCTTCATCACGTCGCCGAGCTGGCCGGTCAGCTGCAGTTGGGTCCCCTTGGCCTTGGTCGAGTTGGCCTCGATGAACAGAACGTCGCCACCCGTGCCGGTGACGCTCAGCCCGGTCGCCACGCCCGGCACCGCGGTGCGCGCCGCCGCCTCGTGAAAGACCTTCTGGCGGCCCAGCGCGTCGCGGACGGCATCGAGGTCGATGACGATCGGCGCCTCGGCCTGTCCGGACGCGAGCTTGGTCGCCGTCTTGCGCAGCAGCGTCCCGAGCTCGCGCTCGAGCTGGCGCACGCCGGCCTCGCGGGTGTACTCGCTGACGATCAGCCCGAGCATCTCGTCGGACGCCGAGACCTCGTCGGGCAGCAGGCCGTTGCGCTCGCGCTGGCGCGGCCACAGGTAGTCGCGGGCGATGGCGCTCTTCTCGGCGACCGTGTAGCCGTCGAAATGGATGACCTCCATGCGGTCCAGCAGCGGCCCGGGGATCGTCTCGGCCTGGTTGGCGGTGGCGATGAAGATGACCTGGGAGAGGTCGAGCTCCACGTCGAGGTAGTGGTCGCGGAACGTGGAGTTCTGCGCCGGGTCGAGCACCTCGAGAAGCGCCGCGCTCGGGTCTCCGCGCCAGTCGGCGCCGACCTTGTCGACCTCGTCGAGCAGGATCACGGGGTTCATGGTCTTCGCATCGCGCAGCGCTCGCACCAGGCGGCCGGGCATGGCCCCGATGTAGGTGCGCCGGTGCCCGCGGATCTCGGCCTCATCGCGCACGCCGCCCAGCGACATGCGCACGAACTCGCGGCCCATGGCCCTGGCGATCGACTCGCCGATCGAGGTCTTGCCCGTGCCGGGGGGCCCGATCAGCGTCAGGATCGCCCCGCTGCGGTTGTCGACGGCGATGCCGCGCTCCTCGCGCAGCTTGCGCACCGCCACGTACTCGGCGATGCGGTCCTTGACGTCCTGCAGGCCGGCGTGGTCCGCGTCGAGCACCTCGCGCGTGTGCATTGGGTCGAGGGTCTCGTCGGAGGTCTCGCCCCACGGCACGGCAACCATCCAGTCGAGGTAGGTGCGCAGCATCTGGCCCTCGCCCGAGCCGCCCTCGCCCATGCGCTCGAGGCGGGCGAGCTCGCGCTCGGCGTGCTCGCGCACGTCGTCGGGCATCTTGGACTCGGCGATCCTCGTCCGGTACTCGTCGACCGCGGAGCCGTCGTCCTCGCCGAGCTCGCGGCGGATGGAGTCCATCTGCTGGCGCAGGAAGTACTCGCGCTGCTGCTTCTGCGCGCCCGTCTCGACGTCCTCGCGGATCCGCTTGCGGACCTGGAGCTGCGCGAAACGCTCGCGCTGGAACTCGAGCGCCTTCTCCAGCCGCGCCGTGACGTCGATGGTCTCGAGCAGCTCGACCTTCTGCTCGAAGGTCAGGTCGGGGGAGTAGCCCGACGTGTCGGCCAGCGCGCCGGGCTCGCGGATCGAGCGCAGGAACGCGCCGATCCGCTCGTCGACGCCGCGCAGCTCGAGGATCTCGTCGACCACCGCGCGGTACTCGCGCTCGAGCTCGCGGGTGCGGCCGTCGACGGGGACGTCGTCGGGGCACTCCCGCACGTCGACGCGCAGCTCGCCCTCGGGATCGGACTCGGCGGCGCCGATCACGCCGCGGGAGACGCCCTCGAGCTGGGCGCCGCGACCGCCGCCGGGCAGGCGGATCGTCGACACCACACGGGCGATCGTGCCCACGGACCCGTACTCGTCGTCGTGGCGGGGAACGAGCAGGACCCGCTCGTCCTCGCCCGTGTCCACGGGCAGCGTCACGTCCATCGTCGGGAAGACGACGGTGTCGTCGAGGGGGATGAGCAGGAGGCGGGGCATGAGACGTGTCCTTTGGCCGAGGGCGGGACCGTTGCGCACGCAACAGTAGCACAAGATCTCAGTGAGCGAGGCTAAGGATCGGGTTCGGCGAAACTCGCGCCGTCCAGCCGCCCGTCCGCCTGCCGTCGAGTGGACACTTCGCGGGCCGGGGGACCGTCAACCGTCCACTCGACGGGGCAGCTGCCACTCCCAGCCGTCGAGTGGACACTTCGCGGGCCCGGGGCCCGTCAACTGTCCACTCGACGAGTCAGCCGTCCACTTGAGGGCGTTCCGGGCCCCCGGGCCCCCGGGGCGCGGGGCCCCGGGGGCCCGAGGGCCCGAGGCCGCGCGGTGGCCCTATGTCCGCGCGCGGACGCCGTCGAGCGCGAACTCGACGAGTCGGCGCCAGTCGCTCATGCCCGGCTGGTCGATGACCGCCCCGAGGCCGCACATCAGGCCCGGCATGTCGTCCCCCGTGAAGTCCGCGCGCAGCACGCGGGCCGCGTGGGCGCGCCGCACCACGGCGAGCGTCTCCTCGGTCATCTCGCGCTTGGCGTCCTGGGCGTGGGCGAAGGCCTCGTCCGAGGCCACCTGCCACATCCGGCGCTTGGCCGCGTCGGCCGCCATCGACTCACAGCCGTTGCGCACGACCGCGGCGAAGGCTTCCCACGGGTCGGCGATTCGCGCCGCGTCGCGCGCGATCTGCGCGTTCTCGCGCATGCAGGCCGCCATCAGCTCACCCATCAGCGCATCCTTGGTGGGGAAGTGCCGGTAGACGGTGCCGACGCCCACGCCCGCCTTGCGGGCCACGTCCTGGATCTGCGCCTCGGCACCCTCCTCGGCCACGATCTCGCGGGCGGCGGTGATGATCGCCTCGCGGTTGCGACGGGCATCGGCGCGCAGAGGACGATCGTGGAGGGGGGCCGTGGTCATGTTTCGATCCGGGGCTTGACAAACGGAATGCATATTCCGTATCTTCCTCGCCGTAACCGGAACCGTAGCTCACCTTTCGATTTGCCACAAGGCCGAAAAAGGACCCTCTCATGACCGCCAGTGACACCTCTCGCGCGAAATGGCTCGCCCTCGCCCTGCTCGCCGCCGCCCAGTTCGTCGTCGTGCTCGATGCCTCCATCGTCAACGTGGCGCTGCCCTCCATCGGGCGCGCCCTGCGGTTCTCCCAGGACAACCTGTCGTGGGTGGTCAACGCCTAC
This sequence comes from Solirubrobacterales bacterium, assembly GCA_038199185.1. GTDB lineage: Bacteria > Actinomycetota > Thermoleophilia > Solirubrobacterales > Solirubrobacteraceae > BP-464. The sequence goes on along the minus strand of JBBPZE010000106.1, from coordinate 16,970 downwards.
ACCCTGTTCTTCGGAGGCTTCCTCCTGCTCGGCGGCCGCCTCGCCGACCGCCTCGGGCGCCGCCGGCTGTTCATCGTCGGCATGATCCTGTTCGCCCTGGCCTCCCTCGCCGGCGGCCTGGCGCAGAGCGATGTCTGGCTGATCGTCGCGCGCGCCGTCCAGGGCCTCGGCGCCGCCCTGGTCTCGCCCGCGGCGCTGTCCATCGTGACGACGACGTTCGCCGAAGGAGCCGAGCGCAACAAGGCACTGGGCGTGTGGGGCGCCGTCGCCGGCTCCGGGGGCGCGGTCGGCGTGTTGCTCGGCGGGGTGCTGACGAAGTACGCCGGGTGGGAATGGGTGCTGTTCGTCAACGCCCCGATCGGGCTCGCCGCGGCGTTCCTGGCCCCGCGCCTCCTGCTCGAGAGCCGTGACCGCAGCGCCAAGGGCTTCGACGTGGTCGGCGCGGTCTCGGTGACCGCCGGGCTCGCGGTGCTCGTCTACGCGCTGGTGGATGCCAACAACGCGGGCTGGGGATCGGCCCGGACGCTGGGGCTCATCGCGGCGGCCCTGGTCCTGCTCGCCGGGTTCGTGGCGTGGGAACGGCGCACGGAAGGCCCGCTCGTGCCGTTCTCGATCTTCCGGCTGCGCACGCTGCGGGGCTCGAACGTCGCCGGCCTGCTGATCGGCGCATCGCTGTTCTCGATGTTCTTCTTCATCTCGCTCTACCTCCAGCAGGTCCTGCACTACGACGCGCTGAAGGCCGGTTTCGCCTACCTGCCGCTGGCGGTGACGATCATCCTCAGCGCGGGCGCCGCGTCGCAACTGGTCACGCGGATCGGCTTCAAGACCACGTTGCTGATCGGACTGACGTTCATCATCGCCGGCCTGGTGTGGTTCTCGCGGGTCAGTGCCCCGGGCGGCAGCTACGTGGGCGACGTCCTGTTTCCTTCGCTTCTGGCCGCCGCCGGGCTGGGCTTCTCCTTCGTCTCGGTGACGATCGGCGCGGTGACCGGCGTCACCGACCGCGACGCGGGGCTGGCCTCCGGGCTGATCAACACCTCCCAGCAGGTGGGCGGCGCGCTGGGGCTCGGGATCCTGGTCGCGGTGGCCAACAGCACCACCGGAAGCGCCACCCATGATCCCGTCGCGTTGACCCGCGGGTTCCAGGACGCGTTCCTGGTGGGAGCCGGCCTCACCGTCATCGCGCTCGTCCTCTCCGCGGTGATGATCTCCAGCCGCGACAGCCGGCAGCACGCCGAGGCCGCCCGGCGTGGCGAGGTGGCGCCCGTTCCGCTCGCGTAGGAGCGCGCCCGGAGACGCGGTGATCGGCACGGTGTCGGCAAGAGGTGGCGAGCGTGCCGGCCCGACGTGGTGAAGACGCTCGATCATGGGTAGGGGAGCCCTGACGAATCGCTCTTCGGTCGTGGAGATCGGGATGAGGTATCGACGGGTCGGGATGACTGCTCTGGCCATGGTGGTGCTCGCGGGCGCCGCGCCGGCTGCGTACGGGGCCGACACGCTGGTGTCCACCGGCAGCCCGATGGGACCCTTCTCGCAGAACAAGCAGAACGAGCCGGCCCTGGCCGTCGATGCCCACAACACGCAGTTCCTCGCGGCGGGCGCCAACGATGAGATCGACATGGAGTCCTGCGCCGCGGGAGAGGGCAACAGCTGCCCGTTCTCGCCCGGCGTCGGCGTGTCGGGCATCTACTTCTCCTTCAACGGCGGCCATACGTGGTCTCAGCCGACCTACCCCGGCTACAGCGCGCGGACGTGCCTGGGCCCCGAGGAGTGCACCCCGCTCACACCCGACGCCGGGGGCGAGATCGGCACGCTGCCCAACTACTTCGAGAACGGCCTCGCCTCCGACGGCGACCCCGCGCTGGCCTTCGGCCCGATCAAGCGGGACGGGAGGTTCTCGTGGGCCAATGGCGCGCGGCTGTACTACGCCAACCTCACTTCGAGCCTGGGCACCAAGCGCACCGCGGCGTTTCGCGGCTACGAGGCGCTGGCGGTGTCGTACACCGACGATCCCAGGGCCGCCGCCGGAGGGGTCACCGGACAGCGGGCGTGGTCGGATCCCGTGATCGTGACCAAGCAGTCGTCGACCACCTTCTCCGACAAGGAGCAGATGTGGGCCGACAACGCGGCCTCGTCGGACTACTTCGGCAACGTCTACATCTGCCACGCCTTGTTCCGGTCCAACTCCCAGGGCGGCGGACTTCCCGAGCCGATCGTCTTCTCGCGATCGACCGATGGCGGCGAGACCTGGACCAACAAGCAGATCTCCTCGGCCACGGCCAACGGGTCCAACCCCGGGCGTGACGGCTGCACGGTGCGCACCGACAGCAGGGGCGGCGTCTACGTCTACTACCGCGGCCTCGACCAGCGGACGGGGCTCCCGGGGCAGTTGCAGGTGCGCTCGTTCGACGGCGGCGTGACCTTCGACCGCCCGCGTGGGGTGGCCGGCCCGGCGGAGACCGTCGGGATCACCGATCCTACGATCCAGCGCCCGGTGGAGGACGGTCTGGCCGGCGCGCGCGCCGACCTCGCCCCGGCGCCGAGCGTGGACATCGCCAACGGCGCCCCGACGGGCACCGACGCCACGGACGAGATCCTGATGGCATGGGCCAGCGGCGACGCCAGCCTCTTCCACTACGGCGACGCGATGTACGCCCACTCCGAGAACCGGGGCCAGTCGTTCTCGGCGGCGCAGCCGATCCCGCTGGAATCGGGAGACCACGCGTACTACGTCGCGCCGGCGCTGTCTCCGAACGGGACCGACGTTTACGTCGCCTACAACGCCTTCACGACCGACTACCAGCCCGACACGAGCACGCCGCGGGGGCTGGTCGGAGGGCTGATCCACGCGCCCATCATGGGCGACTACGAGGCTGGGGCGTGGGACACGATCGATCGGGGCGTGCCCGGCGATCCGCGGGGTTCGAGCCAGAACAACCTGGTCGCCGAGTTCCTCGGGGACTACGTCTATGCGGTCGGCACGCGCACGGGCGGCGCGGGCGTCTGGAACGACGTGCGAAACGCGGCGGACTGCTCCCAGGTCGACGCCTACCGCCAGCAGTACGAGAACGACGTCCGCGCCGGGCTCATACCGCCCAACGCCAAGGAGGACTCACCGGCCGGGGCCCGTGACGGCGCGACCGCGGGCGCTGCGCCCAAGGGGGGAGGCGGGACGCCTCCCACCAAGCCCGACGTCTACGGCGAGCCCGCGCCGTGCGCGCAGAACTTCGGCAACTCCGACATCTACGGGACGTCCACGATCATCACGCCATAGGGATCCAGGCCCGGCGGACGCCGCGGGGCTCGGGCCGCCCCCCGGCGGGCGCCGCGGGGCTCGGGCCGTCCCCCGGCGGCGGCCGCCCTCGCTCAGGCGACCCGCTCGGTGCCCGTGTAGACGTTGACACGCCCACCGCGCGCGAAGCCGGCGAGGGTGAGGCCGCGGTCGGCGGCCAGATCCACCGCGAGCGAAGTGGGGGCGCCGACGCCCACCAGGATCGGTGCCCCCGCCACCGCCGCCTTCTGGACGAGCTCGAACGACAGCCGGCCGCTGACGCACAGGACGCGATCCCGCAGCGGCAGCGCCGCGTCGAGCAGCGCCCGGCCGATGACCTTGTCCATCGCGTTGTGGCGCCCGACGTCCTCGCGCGCGCACAGCAGCTCGCCGTCGGCGGTGAACAGCCCCGTCGCGTGCAGCCCACCCGTGCGCTCGAAGCCGGGCTGGCGCAGGCGGTCGGGCAGCGCGGCGAGCAGCGCGCGCCCGATGACGGGCCCCGGACCGGCGATCGGGGCGTGCACGGCGACCTCGTCGAGGGCGCCGCGGCCGCAGACGCCGCAGGACGACGTCGTGTAGAACCGCCGCGCGAGCGGCTCGCGGGTCAGCGGGCCCGCGACCTCGACGATGTTCGCGGCGAGGTCCTCGGTGGGGCCGGCGGCCCGCGGCTCCGCACCGATGAGCCCCTCGCCGTGCAGGAAGCCCAGGGCGAGCTCCTCGTCGTGGCCGGGCGTGCGCATGGTGACCGCCAGCGCCTGGCCGGCGACGCGGATCTCCAGCGGCTCCTCGACCGCGACCTCGTCGCGCGTCCCGTCGCGCTCGACAGGAACCGAGAGGCTCATCGCGCGCCGCGACCTGCCCTCGAGCCGCCGCCCGCCGCGGAGGAGCTCATAGAGCCGCCGTCCACCGCGGAGGCGTTCATAGAGCCGTCGCTCGGCGCGGAAGAGCTCATGGAGCAGCCGCCCGCCGCGCAGGCGCTCACGCGGGCACCGTGCGGGTGGCGCCGTGCCCGCGGCCCGCGTCCACCCGTGCGCGCTGGGGGCCGACGGTGTACTTCGGGTCGCGCGCCGACTGAAACCCGGCTCGGTACACGCTCCAGCGCTCGGCCAGGGCTCCGCCGAGGATGCAGGCCCCGCCCGCGACCGCCGCGGGGCGCGAGCGGCGTCCCGTGGTGGCGACGGCGGCGGCGCCGAGGGCGGTGAGGATCTTGGCGAGCCGCGAGTAGCGACCCCCGTCGCCCTCGTGGTAGGGCTCCCCGAGCTCGCCGAGCGAGCGCTCCATGAGCCGGGCGACGACCAATTCGACGGCGGACCCGCCGACGGCGAGCCGCCGTGCCGCGCCCGCCTCGTCGAGCGGCGTCAGGATCACCGCGGCGGCGCCCGAGCTCGCCGCCGCTCCCGCGCCGAACAGGAAGGGCAGGCTCGTGCGCGCCTCGTGCCAGACCGGCACCGCGGTGTTGGCGATCAGCGCGCCCGTGTAGGTCGCCAGCGGCATCCCGAGCAGCGCGGCGACCGGCCGCGCGACGCGCGCCGTCCGCGGGAGGCGGCCGGTCCACGCGTGGACCGCTGCCGGAGCGATGGCCGTTCCCGCGCCGGACAGGATCCAGGAGCCCACGCTCATCGGCGACGTGACCTTGAACATCCGCAGCATGTTCAGAAAGCGCTCCGGGCGCCCGAGGTCGGAGATCAGCAGCGGCGGCGAGACGCCGACCCCCGCCAGCGCGACGGCCCAGGCGTTGCGCGCCAGGCGTGTCTCGCCGCGCAGCCCCGCGACCCATCCGAGCATCGCCGACCCGCCGGCCATGCCGCCGACGAAGAAGTAGATCGGGATCTCCGGCGTCCACACCGGCTCCTTGATGACCGGCCGGCCGTAATAGGAGCGCGGCTCGCTCACCCGCGCGCACCCAGGACCGCGGCCGCGATGCCGGCCCCCAGCGCGACGGCGGCCGCGCCGGCCGCGGTCCAGATCGACCCGAGGTCGCGGACGGTGTCGACCGGGTCGGGCGGGAGGCCGTAGACCTCGGGATCATCGAGCAGCAGGAAGAACGCCCCGGCGCCACCGACCCCGTCGTCGTCGCCGGCCAGGTAGAGCTGGGCATCGGCCTGGCCGGCCTCGACGAGCTGCTCGAGCCGCGCTCCCGCCCGCTCTCGTAGCTCGCCCAACTCGCCGAACTGGATCGAATGCGTCGGGCAGGCCTGCGCGCACGCCGGCGTTCCGTCGTCCTTGAGGCGGTCATAGCAGAGCGTGCACTTCCACACCCGGCCGTCGGACTCGCGCTTGTCGAGCACGCCGAACGGACAGGCCGGGACGCAGTAGCCGCAGCCGTTGCAGATGTCCTCCTGGACGACGACCGTGTCGAACTCGGTGCGAAACAGCGCCCCGGTCGGGCAGACCTCGAGGCAGGCGGCATGCGTGCAGTGCTTGCACACGTCGGAGGCCATCAGCCAGCGCATCGGCTCCCCCTCCTGCAGCGTGGCCGGGGTGCCGTCGGCGTGGCCCAGCGCGATCGGCTTCTCGTGCGTGGGCACCGCGACGGGCTTGTCCTGCTCGATGAACGCCACGTGGCGCCACGTGTCGGCGCCGAGGTCGACCGTGTTGTCATAGGACAGCCCGGTGAATCCGTGCAGGGATTCCGGGATCTGATTCCACTCCTTGCATGCCACCTCGCAGGCCTTGCAGCCGATGCACAGCGACGTGTCGGTGAAGAAGCCCATCCGGGGCTTGGCCTCGGCACCGTAGGTGCTCATTCGCCCTCCACGCCGGCCCGCCGCCGGTACTCGTCGACGAGCTTGCGCAGCGCCGGCCCGTGGGGACGGCGCCCAGGCCGGATGTCACACGTCGAGGTCTTGTACTCGGAGATGTGCACGTTCTGGTCGAGCACGAGCGGCAGCAGCTCGTTGGCGGAGTCGCCCGTGACCAGGCCCCGGCGACCCCAGTGGTAAGGCAGGCCCACCTGATGCATCTGCCTGCCCATGACCTCCAACGGCTGGATGCGCCGCGTGACCATCACGCGCGCCTCGATGGCCGTCCGCGCCGAGACGATCGTCGCCCAGCCGCCGTGCTCGAGCCCGCGCTCGGCGGCCAGCTCGGGAGAGACCTCACAGAACAGCTCGGGCTGCAGCTCGCAGAGATAGGGCACGGTGCGCGACATGCCGCCGGCCGTGTGGTGCTCGGTGAGCCGGTACGTGGTGAGCACCAGCGGGAAGACCTCCGAGCCCGGCGCGTCACCCGCCGGGTTGTAGCGGTTGTCGGGGCGGTCGAAGACCTGGCGCGTGGGGTTCCCTCGCCGGCCGTAGAGGCGGTTGGCGAACGGTGACTCGTGCGGCTCGTAGTGGGCGGGAAGGGGTCCGTCGACCAGCCCGGTCTGTGCGTAGATCCAGCCGAGGCCGTCGGGGTGCAGCGTGAACGGGTTGTCGCCGGCGATCGCGTCCATGCCGGTGTCGTCCTTGGCCGGCCGGTAGTCGGGGCGCTTGTCGGGCTCGAAGTCGGGATCGTCGCCCAGCGAAGCCCACTTGCCCTGCTCCTCGTCCCACCAGACGTACTTCTTGCGCTCCGACCACGGGTTGCCGGCCGGATCGGCGGAGGCACGGTTGTAGATGATCCGCCGGTTCGACGGCCATGCCCAGCCCCACTCCGAGGCGATCCAGTTCTGTTGGCCGCCGGGCTTCTTGCGCGCGGTCTGGTTGACGCCGTCGGCGTAGATCCCCGCGTGGATCCACGAGCCGCAGGTGGTCGACCCGTCGTCCTTGAGCTCTTGGTACTTCGGGATGAACGACCCGTCGGCGGCGCGGCCGTTGATCTCCTGCAAGACGGCCGCCGGGTCGGGCTCGTCCTGCGGACCCTGGACGGGGTAGTCCCAGCGGAGGTCGAGCACGGGACGATCCTTCGTATCGGTCGAGCCGGCGAGCTTCCCGCGCACCCTGCGGAACAGGTGGTAGGCGAACCACGACTCCGAGCGCGCGTCGCCTGGCGGCTCGACCGCCTTGTGATGCCACTGCAGCAACCGCTGGGTGTTGGTGAAGGTCCCATCCTTCTCGACGTGGGCGGCGGCCGGCAGGAGGAACACCTCGGTGCCGATCTCCTCCGACGTGATCTCACCCGCCTCGATCTCGGGCGAGTCATACCACCACGCAGCCGTCTCGATCTCGGTGAGGTCGCGCACGACGAGCCAGTCGAGGTGGTTGAGCGCCTTGCGCTGCAGGGCGGAGTTCGCCGAGCCCACGACAGGGTTCTGGCCGATGACCAAAAACCCGTTGGTGTCGCCGTCGATCATCCGCAGGCACATCGCATAGTGCGAATGGTCGTCGTCGATCCGCGGCAGGTAGTCGTAGGACCAATCGTTCTCGTTGGTCGCCGCGTCACCCCACCAGGCCTTCATCAGCGACACCGAGTAACTTCGCAGCGAGCTCCACACCCCATCCTTGGGCGCGCTCTTGTCGACCCACTCGTCAAAGCTGCCCTCGTTGGGATGCGGCATCGGGATGTAGCCCGGGAGGATGTCGAACAGCGTCGGGATGTCGGTGGAGCCCTGGATGTTGGCGTGGCCGCGCAGCGCGAGGATCCCCCCGCCGGGCCGCCCGATGTTGCCGAGCAGCAGCTGGATGATCGAGGCCGCCCGGATGTTCTGCACACCCGTCGTGTGCTGCGTCCAGCCGACCGCGTAGCAGATGGCCGCCGTGCGCTCGCGGCCCGAGTTCTCACACAGCGCCTCGGCGACCTGCAGGAACAGCTCCCGCGGCACGCCGCAGACCTCCGCGACCATCTCGGGCGTATAGCGGGCGAAGTGCCGGCGCGTGATCTGAAAGACGCAACGCGGGTCCTCGAGGTCCCAGTCGGTCTCGGGCGGCTCACCACCCGGCAGCGGATGGCCGGCCCCATGCGCACCGTGGGCCTGGTCGCCCGACACCGCGCCGGTCTGCTCGTCGGAGTCCGCCGTCGGCTTGGACTTCGCGCCCTCATAGCCCCAGCTCTCCGGCTCGTAGGCGTTGTCCTCGGGGACCCAGCCGCTGAAGATCCCGTCGAGGTCGTCGGTGTCGCGAAACTCGTCGTTGATGATCGCGCGAGCGTTGGTGTAGTGCTTGACGTACTCGCGGAACTCGCGGCCGTTCTCGAGGATGTGGCGAATCAGGCCGCCGAGGAAGGCGATGTCGGTCCCCGACCGCAGCGGGACATGCAGGTCGGCCATCGCGCTCGTGCGCGTGAAGCGCGGGTCGACGTGGATGAGCTTCGCTCCGCGCGCTTTGGCCTCCATGACCCATTGGAACCCGACCGGGTGCTGCTCGGCCATGTTTGAGCCCATGATCAGGATGCAGTCGGAGTTCTGCAGGTCCTGCTGGAACGTGGTGGCGCCGCCGCGCCCGAACGAGGTCCCCAGACCGGGGACGGTACTGGAGTGTCATATGCGCGCCTGGTTCTCGATCGACACCGCGCCCATGGCGGTGAACGACTTCTTGAGTAGGTAGTTCTCCTCGGTGTCCAGCGTCGCGCCGCCGAGGACCGCGATCCCCAGCGTGCGGTTGAGCGCACGGCCCTTATCGTCGGCCGCCTCCCAGGTCTGCTCTCGCGTGGCGACGATCCGCTCGGCGATCATGTCCATCGCCGTGTCGAGGTCGAGCTCCTCCCACGCGGTGCCGTGCGGCCGGCGGTACTTGACCTTCGTCTCGCGCAACGGGCTGTTGACGTAGCCCAGCGACGCCGCGCCCTTGGGGCACAGCCGGCCGCGCGAGATCGGCGAGTCGGGGTCGCCCTCGATCTGGACGACCCGGTCGTCCTTGACGAAGACCTTCTGGCCACAGCCGACCGCGCAGTACGGGCAGATCGACTGCACGACGCGGTCCGCGTCCTTCGTGCGGGGCGTAAGCGTCGCGGAGCGGCGCGACTGCGCTGCGGCACCCAATCCCAGCGGCTCGCGCAGCTGGCGCAGCAGCGGGGGGATCTTCGAGCGACCTGCCACCACGCGGCAACCTACCCGGTCGCGCGCCCCGCGAAGCCACCACTGGCCGGCCGGGGCGTCCGCGGCGCTACCGCCGGCCGGGACCGGAAAGCGTCAGTGCCCGCCGGCGGCCTGCTCGAGCCGGTCCTTGCCGGCCTCCAGCGCCTGCTCGTCGAGATCGCCGTTGCCTCGCGGCTGGTTGGCGACGCCCTTGGCGACGTCGGTGGCGGAGTCGGCGGCCTCTTCCTCGTGGACGCCGTCGCCGGACTCGTGATCGGTGCTCATGACCCTGCCGTGCCCCTGCGGGTGCGGACGCAAACGCCCGCCCGCCGACGGTCGCGCTCTCGTACGCTGGGCTCCGAAACCGGCCTCACGCCGGCTCGAGCCCGAAGGCCTCCGCGATCAGCTCGTAGCTGCGTCGTCTCGCCGCGTGGTCGAAGGTGATCGTCACGACCATCATCTCGTCGGCCTCGTAGGTCGCCGCCAGGCCTTCGAGCCCCGCCCGCACCGTCTCGGGCGAGCCGATGATCCCGCGGCGCCCGGGCAGCGGCCCGGCGACGTCCGCGCCCTCGGCCTCGAGGTAGCGCAGGGCCTTCTCCGGCGGCGGCACGGGGATCAGATGCCCGCGCCGCAGCAGCCGCAGGGTCATGCGGCTGCTGGCGGCGAGCCGCTGGGCCTCCGCGTCGGTGTCGGCGCAGATCACCCACGCCGCCACGAGCGTGTGCGGGCGCGGCTCGCGCAGGCCGTCGGCGAAGCGCGCCCGGTAGTCGCGAACGAACGTGACGCCCTCCGGGTTGATGAAGTCGGCGAAGGCGTAGGGCAGCCCGAGCTGGGCCGCCCACACCGCCGACTGGGCTGACGATCCCAACAGCCAGCGCTGCGGGGAGTGGGGCCGGCCCGGCAGCGCCCTGGGCAGCCGGACGAACGGGTGCTCGGGATGCAGCGCGTCCTCGAAGTAGGCGAGCAGCTCGGTGAGCTGCTCTCCGAAGTCGTCGGGCATCGCCTTCGTGCGATCGCGCTGGAGGGCGAAGGTCGTCACGGGGTCGGTGCCCGACGCCCGCCCGAGTGCGAGGTCGATCCTGTCCGGATACAGCCCCGCGAGCAGGCTGAACGCCTCGGCGACCTTGAACGGGCTGTAGTGCGGGAGCATCACCCCTCCGCTGCCAACCCGGATGCGTCGCGTCGCCGACGCGATCGGGCCGATCAGAACCTCCGGCGCCGCGCCGGCCAGCATGGGCCCGCCGTGGTGCTCTGCGACCCAGTAGCGGGAGTAGCCCAGCTCGTCGCACAGCCGCGCGAGATCGATCGTGTTGCGGAGGGCATCCGGCCCCGTCGAGCCCTCGGAGATGGGCGACTGGTCCAGCACGCCGAGGGTCATGGCCACGCGTCCACGCTACCCGCGTGATATCACCGCGCCCATGGAGCTCGAGGGGAAGGTCGCGGTCGTCACGGGCGCAGCGGGCGGAATCGGCAAGGCCCTGGCCTGGCGGTTCATCGAGGAAGGGGCCACGGGCGTCGTGGTCGCCGACCTGCCCGGCGCCGGCGCCGAGTCGGTGGCCGAGGAGCTCGGGAGCCGGGCGGTCGCCTTCTCGGGAGACGTCTCCGACGAGCCGACGGTCCGGTCGCTGATCGCCCATGCCGAGAGTGCGTGCGGTCCGGTGGACCTGTTCTGTGCCAACGCCGGGGTGGCCGTCGGCCTGGGTCTCGAGGACGACGACGCGGTGTGGGACCTGGCCTTCCGGGTCAACATCCGCTCTCACGTCCACGCGGCCAGGGCGCTGGTCCCGGGCTGGGTCGAGCGCGGGAGTGGCTACTTCCTGACCACCGCGTCGGCGGCGGGCATCCTCACCCAGATCGGCTCGGCGCCCTATGCGGTCACCAAGCACGCGGCGGTCGCGTTCGCCGAGTGGCTCTCGGTCACGTACGGCAGCAGCGGCATTCGCGTCAGCTGCCTGTGCCCGATGGGCGTCAACACCCGGATGCTCGGCGCCGGGCTGGATTCGGGAGACGCCGTCACCGCCGGCGACGTGGTCCGGGCCGCGGGAGGCGTGGTCGAGCCCGAGCAGGTGGCCGACGACGTCGTCGACGCCCTTCGTGAGGAGCGCTTCCTCGTCCTGCCCCACCCGGAGGTCCTGACGTTCTTTCAGCGCAAGGCGTCGGACTACGACCGCTGGCTGGCCGGAATGCGGCGTCTGCAGGCCGCGGTCACCGGCGGGTAGTGGCCCGGCGCCCGGCCGGCTACGCCTCGCGCTAACGGACCGTGATGATCTGGTGCATGTCGACCGGATGCAGCGTGCAATACACGCGGTAGGTGCCGGGACGCGTGAACTTCAGGTGCCAGCCCTGGCCGTTGCGCAGGGGCTGGGAGCCGAACGCCGTCGGGCCGTTCGCGGTGGTCACGTCGTGGGGGAGCGAGTCCTTGGAGATCCAGCGCACCGCCCGCCCGCGGTCGATGACGACCTTCTGATGATCGAAGCGCAGGTTGCGAATGGTCACCACCGCGTCGCCCTTCGGGCGGAAGGTGGGCCCGGGCAGGTCGGTGACCGCCACGGCGGAGCCGTCGGGAGCGCGCATCGTCAGCGGGATGTAGACCTCGGGGGGATCGGTCCGGAACGGCTGACCCCAGTCGGTCGTCTGCACGTCGGCGGGCAGCGGCGTGCACGTGGCCACGGGGCTCGTGGCCGGGGCCACGTAGGCATGCATGATCGCCATCACGCGCGCGTGCGGGACCGCGTTGTCATAGATCCCGCTCACGCGGTAGTGGGCGCCCTTCTGGATCGGGATGCCGGTGGCGCTCGTGGGATAGCTCGTGAACCGCGGGCTGGGCTCGTGGATCTGGGGCAGGACGTGATAGCTCGGGTCCTCGGGCATCCCGTACTCGGGCGTCGAGGACACGATCGTCCGGTCGCCGCAGGCCGGCTCGGTGATCCGCATCGCCTTCGCCCCGCCGTGCAGGTGCGTGCCGACCGCGACGATGCGGCCGTCGACGGGGGGTGTCCAGGTGACCGACTTGACGAAGTCAGAACCCGGAGGCCCGCCCCCCGGCACCTCGAAGATCGGGTCGGCCGGGCAGGGAGCCACCCCGAGCCAGTAGGGCGTGACCGCGGTGTCGCTCCAGCCGTCGGAGAAGGTCATCGTGTACTCGATGTAGACCGTCCGCACCTGATGGCCGTGGTTCATCAGCATCCAACTGGCGTGCCACCGGTCACCGGCGTTGACGTGGTAGCCGTAGCCCGGGGGCAGGACCATGCTCTGGTCCTCCTCGCCGGTGCCGTAGAACCGCTCCTTGAAGCCCTCTCGGCAGTAGTACTGGCTCCTGTCGCCGTGGAAGCGGCCGTTGTTGACGAAGGCGATGTGATGAAGCATCACCTGGTCCTGGGCCACCGGCGCCCCCTGCGCGTCGACGACGCGGGCGTGCATGTAGGTGACCGAGCCCTTGATGCGGGGGTGCTGCACGTTGTTCATGTCAGAGACGGACTCATACTCGGCCATCGGGATGGGGCCGATCTTGTAGGTCACGGTCTGCGTGGCGGCGATTGCCGTGGAGGCACCGCCGGCGGACAGCGCGTAGGCGAGCGAGAGGGCGGCGACGAGGATGCGTGTCGAGCGGCGGCCGGCCATCTGCACCGATGAAGCTACAGGCACGCGAGGCCGCTACCGCATTCTGAAGTTCAGCCACACCGGCCGCCCGGCGACCTGGTGCAACTGGGCGTTCTGCTCGCCGGTTCGCGGCGCTGCGTAGGTGCCGCCCCGCGCGCGGCAGGCCGCCCGCGCCGCGCCCACCGCGATCGGCCGGGTGACGGTCCAGCCCGTCGCGATCCGACAGGCGGCGGGTCGCATGCCCCGGCATCGTGTCGACGTCCAGCGGCCGTCTCGCGGGCGTTGCACCGCGCAGGCGCCGGCCCCGACTTTCGGTTGGCCGGGGGCCCAGCTCCAGATGGAGGCCGCGACCCGGCCGTCGGTCGGATCGAACTGGTCGAAACCGAAGAGGTTCACCCCGCAGGCGATCATCCGCGAGACCCGGTCGGCCGTGAGCACGCCTTCGGCATGGCGCTTGGGCGTGTCGCCGGGATCGGTGACCGACGTCAGCCAGGTGCTGTCCTCGTAGTAGCGAACGAGCTTGCTCGCGTAGACGCTGCGGTCGTAGGTCGTGTCGCAGACGGGAGGCGCCTGATAGCCAGACGTGCTGCCGGCCTCGACGTGGCTGGCGTCCCAACCGAAGACGTCGCGGGCCCAGCCGCTGCGGCAGTTCCCCACCAGGATCACGCTCCTGTGCGCGGCGCGCACCCGGTTGCGGGAAGCGCCGAGCGGCAGGTTCACGCAGGCCGCCGCACTTGTTCGGACCGGGTCGGGCCGGTAGATCCGCGACCGCCCGCCGGCGGTGACGAGCGCGGCGTCCAGCGCGGCGACGGTCTGCCGGTAGCCCTCGGGATCGCCGAGCTCGTCCTCGAGGTAGAGCAGGATCACCTGGCCGGGATGCGCGTCGAGCCAAGCGTTGATCTCGGGGAGGACCTCGCTGAGCAGCGGCTCGTTCGTGCAGCCGGCGTGCAGCTGGTCGGGCCCGCGGCCGTGGCAGACCCGAACGACCCTTCTTGCGCCCTTCTCGCCACCGGGCACGAGATGGACGTCGAGCTCGAGCGCGCGGATGTCGCCGTCGAGCTGCTGGGTGAGCGTGAGCTGCTGGTTGTTGTCGGTGTGCGACACCGTGAAGCCGTTCGAGCTCGAGTTGAACGAGTTGTGCGTCCCCAGCCACTGCGCGTCGCCAAGCGCCACGCCGTTGCCCAGGCGGTACTGAAACCGCGCAGCGCGGTGCACCCAGCTGTGCTGGTAGGCCGCCAGGGCGCTGCGGCGCACGTCATGGCCGATCGGGGTCGCGGCGCAGGTGTCCTCGGGCGCTCCGATTGCGCGGCACTCCGCGGCGCCCGCCTCGACGACCTTCTGGGGCCCGAGGCACGCGCCCGCGAGCGGGGCGACCGACGAGCACGCGTCGTCGAGCGGCTTGGCCTGCGCGGTGGCGCCGACGGCGCCGGCCATCAGGAGCGTGAGCGCGAACGTGGCGGCCCGTCGGGACATGATCCTCATAACGATGGCAGGCCGTGATACTTGTCCCCTGTAGGTAGGCAACCACCCGCCGTATCTGGCGCATAGGCGCCCGGATGATCGGGCATCCGGTCAGCGTGAACACGATCGACCGTAAGAACACCATGGAACGCGAGAGGCCCGGGCGGTCGCCCGAGGGCCCCACCGATCTGGACGGCGCCGGCTGGGCCGCTGCGATGAAGCGCACGTTCAAGGGCTTCGGCGCCGACAACCTCACCGACTGGGCGGCGGCACTGACCTACTACGGCGTGCAGGCCATCTTTCCCGCGCTGCTCGTGCTCGTCTCGATCCTCGGACTGCTCGGCAAGTCGACGACCGACACGCTGATCAACAACGTCGCTGCGGTCGGGGGCCCGGCCAAGCAGATCTTCACGTCGGCGATCCAGAACCTGCAGTCCAACAAGGGCGCCGCGGGGATCATGGCCGTGGTCGGCGTTCTCGTCGCTCTGTTCTCGGCGTCGAGCTACATCGGCGCGTTCGCGCGCGCCTCGAACGCCATCCATGAGGTGCCCGAGGGCCGGCCGGTCTGGAAGCTGCGCCCCCAGCAGATGGCGATCGCGTTGGTCATGGTCGTGCTCCTGGCCATCAGCGCCGTGGCCGTCGTCGTCACGGGCGGGCTGGCCAAGCAGGTCGGCAACGTGATCGGCGTCGGAAGCACCGCGGTGACGGTGTGGGACATCGCCAAGTGGCCGGTCCTGCTGCTGATCGTCAGCTTCATGTTCGCGGTTCTCTTCTGGGCGGCGCCCAACGTGAAGCAGCCGAAGTTCCGCTGGCTGAGCCCCGGGGGGATCGTGGCCGTGGTCATCTGGGTGGTGGCGTCGGCCGCCTTCGCCTTCTACGTGGCGAACTTCTCGAGCTACAACAAGACCTACGGCGCTCTGGGCGGCGTCATCGCCTTCCTCGTCTGGCTGTGGATCTCGAACCTCGCCGTGCTCATCGGCGCGGAGTTCAACGCCGAGCTCGCGCGTAGCAAGGAGATCGAGGAGGGCCGGGTAACGCTCGCCGACGATCAGCCGATCCTGCCGTTGCGTGACACGTCCAAGCTCGACGACGAGGATCCCGCGAGGTCGCGTTGAGGTTGACCTAGGCCGGAAGGGGGTGCGCCGCGAGCGGGCCCAGCTCCCGGGGCAGGGGGGCGCCACGCGCCAGCGCGAGCTTGACCGGACGCGCGAGGCGTTTGATCCGCGCCTCGGCACTGCGGGCGTGGTGGCGGCTCTCGGCGCGCCAGACCGCGGCGTAGTGCGCCGGCAGGCGCCCGCGCACGTATGCGCTACCCGTCCCCGCCCGGTGGGCCGCCAGGCGGCGGTCGAGGTCGATCGTCCAGCCGCAGTACAGGCTGTCGTCGGCGCAGCGCAGCAGGTACACGAAGGCCTCATCCATCCCGCCGGGAGGCTTCGCGGTCGAACGCGTCACACCTGTAGTCCGGTGGCCTCGGCGGACCGCGGAGCGCGCTGACGGCGCAGGGCACCGGCCGCCGCGATGCCGCCGACCGCGCCGAACAGATGTCCCTGCCACGAGATCCCATCCTGCGGCGCCAGGCCCGAGAGCAGGGCTGTCCCCCAGATCGCGGCGACGAGCGCGCCGATGGCAAGCTCCGCCGGGCTGCGGTTGAACAGGCCGCGGCTGAGGAGGTAGGACGCATAGCCGAACACGACGCCGCTCGCCCCGATGTGGATCGAGTTAGAGGGCGCGATCAGCCACGTGCCCAGTCCGCCGACGAACATCACGATCGCGGTGACGGCCAGCACCCTCGCCGCGCCCGCGAAGGCGATCGTGAAGCCGAGAGCCAGAAACGGAACGGTGTTGGAGATCAGGTGCGAGAAGCTGACGTGCAGGAAGGGCGCTGTGGCGATGCCCACCAGGCGGTCGGTGTGGTGGGGCCGGATGCCCCAGCCGTCGAGGCGGTGGGAGTCGATCGAGTCGACGATCTCGACGAGCCACATGATCGCGACCATGGCCGCGATCACCACGAAGCCGTCCCGTCGGCCTTCCCGGCGCTGGGTGATCGCTGCGCTCACCCTGCAAGTCCTACCGCTTCGCGCGGCGCCCGCGGCGTCTGCGATAGCGTCGGGGTCGTGATCAGGCGCCACGGATTTGCTGTGCTCTCGACGGCGCTGGCCATTGCCGCCGTCGTCCTGCTGGCCGACGACGAGCCACACCTGGCCGCCTACCTCACGCTCGTGGCGATAGCCCTGGCGCTCGTGGGGGCGGCCGTGACCGCGGCGCACCACCGCGGCTCCTGAACCCGCCGGGCCATGAGAGGCTTGGCCTCCCTTCCGCGACAGGAGCCCAGCGTGTCCCGAGTCAACCAGCACTTCCGCCTCGCCGCGCGCCCGCGGGGCATGGTCAGGCGCGAGGACTTCGAGTTCGTCGAGGAGCCGGCGCCCGAACCGGCCGACGGCCAGGCGCTCGTCGAGATCGAATACGTCTCCCTGGACCCGGCGATGCGCGGCTGGATGAACGACGTTCGGTCCTACGTCCCGCCGGTGGGCATCGGCGAGGTCATGCGGGCCGGAGCCGCCGGGCGCGTCGTGGCCTCGCGCACACCCGATCTGACCGAGGGCGACCACGTGACCGGGATGCTCGGCGTGCAGCGCTACGCGCTGACCGACGGCGCGGGCGTGACGAAGGTCGACACCGGGCTGGCCGGCCTTCCCACCTTCCTCG
>JBBPZE010000105.1:0-46075 GCA_038199185.1 Solirubrobacterales bacterium | reverse complement strand
GTCGTTAGAAGCCATGACGATTATCGTGCGGGGACGCCGGAAATCTGGTGCTAATTAGCCAGGCAAAGGCGGCCTTCAAAGCCGCTGAGGCGTGGCAGCCCCACGCTGGGAAGGTTCGACTCCTTCGTCGCTCCGCTCCGCGAACGAGAAGCGACCCCATAGCCTGACGCCCTTGACCCTCGCGGCCCTGGTGGCTCGACCCCGGGCCATGGCGGTCCTCGGCGCCCTGGTGATCGCCTTCTCGGCGATCCTGGTCCGTTTGGCCGCCCAACCGCCGTCCACTTCCGCCTTCTTCCGCTGCGCCTACGCGCTGCCGGTGCTCGGCCTGCTGGCCTGGCGAGAGGATCGCCGCCTGGGGCCGCGGCCGCCGCGGACCCGTCGGCTGGCCGAACTGGCCGGCGTGCTGTTCGCGGCGGACCTGATCCTGTGGCACCACGCGATCGCCGACGTGGGCGCGGGGCTCGGCACGGTGCTCGGCAACCTCCAGGTCGCGCTCGTCCCGTTCGTCGCATGGTTCGCCCT
This sequence comes from Solirubrobacterales bacterium, assembly GCA_038199185.1. Taxonomy (GTDB): domain Bacteria; phylum Actinomycetota; class Thermoleophilia; order Solirubrobacterales; family Solirubrobacteraceae; genus BP-464. The sequence goes on along the minus strand of JBBPZE010000105.1, from coordinate 45,553 downwards.
GGGCGAGCATCCGGGACGGCGTGTCCTCGCGACACTCCCCCTGGTCATCGGCGGGATCCTCCTGATCTCAGGCGTGCTGGAGAAGGGCGCCTACGGCCTGGACCCGGGCCTCGGTGTCGTCTTCGGAGTGCTCACCGGCCTGGCCTACGCCGGATTCATCCTGGTTCTGCGCGCGGGGGGCGGCGACCTGCGGCGGCCGGCGGGCCCGCTCTTCGACGCCACCCTGGTCGCGGCCGCGGTCATCCTCGTCGCGGGTGCACTGCTCGGCGAGATCCGCCTGGAGCCGAGCTGGCCGGCCCACGGGTGGCTCGTCACGCTGGCGCTGTCCTCCCAGGTCGGTGGCTGGCTGCTCATCACCTCGTCGCTTCCGCGGCTCCCGGCGGCGCTCTCGTCGGTCCTGCTGACCATCCAGCCGGTCGGCTCGGTGCTTCTCGGCATCGCGATCTTCGCGGAGTCGCCGACCGCCCTGCAGCTGGTGGGCGTGGCGGCGATCCTCAGCGGGCTGGTGGCGCTGAGCGCCCACCGGCGTCCTGTGAGCTGAGCCCGCGCCGCAGGAGCGGCACGGCGGAGGCCAGCATCAGGCAGGCGAAGGCGATCTGGATGGCCCGCTCGGGGATCGCGTTGACGATCGCGACCCCGGCGACCGCCGCCGGCACGGCGAGCACCCCCATCAGCAGGCCGTCGGCGATTCGGACGTTGCCGTAGGCGTGCTGGCGGTAGGCGCCCAGCAGGGCCACCGGCACAATGGCCAGCAGCGACGTCGCCTCAGCGTCGACCTGGGACAGTCCCACACCGAGAACGAGGCCCGGGACGAAGAGGACCCCGCCGCCGACCCCCAGCATCCCGGAGGCCACGCCGGCGAACAGGCCGATGACGGCGGCCTCGATCATCCGATCAGCAGGTCGACCGCGCTGACCACGAGCACGCCGGCCAGCAACAGCGAGATCGTGCGCATCGGGACGCGCTGCTGAAGCCACGTCCCGGCCAGGACGCCGGCCAGCGCCGGGATGCCGACCAGCATGCCGTCGTCGGCGTGCAGGTTGCCGTAACCGCCCTGCACGAGGGCGGCGGCGGTGGCGATCACGACGATGGCCGCCAGCGACGTCCCCGTCGCCGTCCGCTCGTCGAAGCCGTGCCAGAGGACGAGCAGCGGGACGATCACGGTGCCTCCGCCGACGCCGAAGAGCCCGCTGAACAGCCCGGCCAGCGCGCCGATGGCCGCGAGCTTGAGCGTCCGGGCCGACGGCATGGTCGGCATACTAGGCAGCGTGCCCGACCCCGCACAGCGCCCTGCGGTGACGGCCCCCCTGCTGGAAGCGCTCCAGCCTGTGCGGGCCGATCCCTCCCGTTCGGCCGTCCTGCTGGACGTCGACGGCACGCTCGCGCCGATCGTCCGCCACGCCGACGACGCGCAGGTTCCCGAGCCGACCCGGGTGCCGCTGATCGAGGTCGCCAAGCGCTACGGCATCGTGGCCTGCGTGAGCGGCCGGCGTGCCGCCACGGCCCGGCGGATCGTCTCGCTGGGCTCGATCGCCTACGTCGGCAACCACGGCAGCGAGCTGCTGCGCCCCGGTGCGCTGGAGGCCGAGGTCGAGCCCGAGGTGGCGGCGCACGGCCGGCGAGTGCGGGCGTTCGCACAGCGGGCCTGGACCGAGGAGCTGCACCGGTTGCGCGTCCGCGCCGAGGACAAGGACGTCATCGCGGCCTTCCACTGGCGCGGAGCGCCCGACGAGGCCGCCGCCGAGGAGGCGGTCAGGGAGCTCGCCTCGGCCGCGGAGGCGGAGGGCTTCGCCACCCACTGGGGCCGCAAGGTCCTGGAGGTCCGCCCGCCCGTCGCCATGGACAAGGGTCGCGGGATCCAGCGCCTGCTGAGCGCCGCCGACGTGGACGTCGCGCTGTACGTCGGCGACGACCGCACGGACCTCGACGCCTTCCGCGGGCTGCGCGAGGAGGCATCCTCGGGCCGTATCCGGACGGCGGTGTGCATCGGGGTGCGCTCGGAGGAGACCCCTGAGGAGCTCGAAGCCCAGGCCGATGTCCTCGTCGACGGACCGCGTGGGGTCCGCGACCTCCTCCGGGCCCTGCTCGACTGAGGGCCCACCGTGCGCTTCGTCGACTTCCTGAGGATCACCGTGATGCTCAGCGGCGCCGCCGCGTCGCTGCTGGCCGTCGTGTGCGTGGCCGGCGCGACCAACGACGACGAGGCGCAGATCGTTCTCGGGATCGCGGGGTGGTGGGTCCTGGCCTCGGCGTTCGGCCTGTTCCTCGGGCGGCGCGCCTCGGCCAACCCTCCCATCGCCAAGCTGCTGGCCGACGCCAACTCGGCCACGACGATGCCCGAGCACCGCCCCGGCGCCACCATCCTCAACCGCCTGTGGCCGCTGCTGCTGCTCACGCTCGGGACCGGCGCCATCGCGTTCCTGGCCCCGCAGATACCCGGCATCGCGGCAGGATTCGCGATCATCTGGGCGCTGGCGTGGCGCCGGCAGGACGCCGCGGTCGAGGCCATCGAGGAGCGCGACGGCGCGACCTTCTACGTGGAGCGCACCGCGCCCCATCATCCGATGAAGCTCGTCCGCACCCCGGGCTTTCGACGCGAGGTGCCGACCGTCAACGCACCCGGTTGAGCACGAGCGGATGGACGTCCTGCTCGTCTCCCTCGGCTCCACCGCGGGCCTGCGCCGCGCCGAGGACGCGCTGGCGGGCGCGCTGGAGCGGGCGGGCGCAAGCGTGGCGGTCGCCCGGGCCGCCCCGCAGGGCGAGGTGCGGACGCTGGCACTGACCGACCTGCGGTGGGCGCTCGCCGCGCGACGGGCCGCGCAGGCGGCGCTGCGGGACGCCTCGCCACGCGCCGTCCTCTACTACACGACCACCGCGGCACTGCTGTGGCCGCGGCCGGGCGCGATTCGCTACGACGCGCTGGCGGCGGACAACCGACCGGGACGACACGGGATCTGGCAGCGACCGGTCGAGCGGCGGAGGCTGGCGCAGTCGACGCTGCTGGTCCCATCGTCCGCCGACGTGCGCCGGCCGCTCGGCGTCGTGGTGCCGCCGGCGGTCGATGCCTCGGATGGCCCGTCGGGCACGCGCGACATCGCGGCGGTGACCTACGGCGCGAACCCGTCGAAGAAAGGGCTCGACCGCGTGCTCACGGCGTGGTCCCGGGCGCGGGCGGGCTCCGAGGAGCTCGTGGTGGGGGGAATCGAGGGGCCCGACGTCGCGGGCGTGCGCTACGCCGGGGCGCTCCCCCCGGATCGGTGGCGCGCGCTGGTCCGCCGGGCCCGGATCTTCGTCTGCGCGCCGCGCTGGGAGGACTTCGGGATCGCGCAACTCGAGGCGCTGGCCGACGGCTGCGTGCTGGTGACGACGCCGGCCCCGGGGCCGTACGCCGCACTGCCGCTGGCCCGCTCGCTCGATCCGCGCATGGTGGTCCGCCATGACGCCGACCTCCCGGCCGCGATCCGCACCGCGCTCGACGATCCGGCCCCCGACTACGCGGCGCGCGCCGCGCCGCTCATCGCTCCCTATTCCAGCGACGCGGTCGACGCCCTCGTCGCCGATCGCCTCCTTCCCGCTCTGCTCGGAGGGTGAGGCCAACCTCGCGGTCGCCACGCTCGCCCGGCGCCCCCGGTCACCCCTGCGCTACCGCGCCCTGCGGACCTGCGCCCGCTTGCGCAGCGGCGCGAACTCCTTCCACGGAAGGGTGTTGGCCACCTGGGCCGGGCCGAGCCACGCGCGCCGCGCCGTCGCGACCCCCCAGCGGACGATGCCCAGCGTGCTGACGCCGTGGGCGTCTGAGTTGATGAGGATGCGAACGCCGGCCCGGGCTGCGGCGCGGGCGTGGATGTCGTTGAGGTCGCGGCGGTCCCCGGCGGAGTTGATCTCGAGCATGGTGTTCGTCCGTGCGGCCGCTTCGATGACCGCGTCGACATCGATGGCGTAGGGCGCGCGCGTCTCGATCTTGCGGCCGGTGAGATGACCGATCGCGTCACAGGACGGGTGCTCGCAGGCGGCGAGCACGCGGGCGGTCATCTGCTCGGCGGGCATCGCGAACTGCGTGTGCACCGAGGCGATGACCCAGTCGAGCTCGGCGAGCAGGTCGTCGTCGTAGTCCAGCCGGCCGTCCGTGTGGATGTTCGACTCGGTGCCGATCAGGACCTCGATGCCCTCGATCCGCGCGTTGACCTCGCGCACGCGCTCGATCTGGCGGCGCAGCTCGTCGGGCTCGACATGGTTGCCGAACCCGTGGCTGGCGGAATGGTCGGTGATCGCCACGTACTCATATCCGCGCTCGAGCGCGGCCTGTGCCATCTGCTCGATGGAGTTGCGCCCGTCGGAGGCGACGGTGTGCATGTGCAGGTCCCCCCGCAGGTCGCTCACGGTCACCAGCGGAGGGATCTCGTCGAGCTCGAGCTCGCCCCGGTTCTCGCGCAGCTCGGGCGGGATCCACGGCAACCCGAGGCGCTGATAGACCTCCTCCTCGGTCCGGCAGCGCCAGGTCTCGCCGCTGGCGTCGTCGAGGATCCCGTACTCCGACACGTGCAGCCCCTTTTGCACGGCGCGTTCGCGCAGCGCCATGTTGTGCTCCTTGGAGCCGGTGAGGTGCTGCAGCACGTTGCCGTACTGGTCGGGCTCGACGACCCGGAAATCGACCGCCATGCCCGTATGGGTCCGCGCCCGGCACGCGTTGTCGCCCGGCTCGGAGCACTTCTCGATGATGTCCAGCTCGGCGAACGCTCGCAGCAGGGCGGAAGGCTCGGTCGCGGTGGCGACGATGTCGAGATCCTTGACCGCGTCGGCCATCCGGCGCGCGCTCCCGGCGAGCTCGACACGGTCGGAGGCCGGATGCTCCCGCAGCGCGGCGACGATCCCCTCGCCGATCAGCAGGGCGCGGCTGAGCAGGATGCGGGCCCCTCCCGCCCCTCCCGTCCCCCGCGTCTCTCCCGCCCCCGCCGCGAACGCGGCGAGCATCGCCTCCTCGAATTTCGGCCCGAATCCGCGCACGCCCCGCAGCCGCTGACCCTCGGCCGCCGCGCGCAACGCGGGAAGGGAGTCGATGCCCAGCTCGTCGAAGAGCCTGCGCGCCCGCTTGGGCCCGAGGCCCGGCAGCCGCGTCATGTCGACGAGTCCGGGGGGAAACCTCACCCGCAGCTTCTCCACCGCCGGGATCGTCCCGGTCTCGACTAGCGCGAGGATCTTCTCCTCGAGCGTCGCGCCGATTCCCGCCAGGTCGGTCACCCGGCCGGCGCGCGCCAGCGCAGCGACCGACGTGTCCGCCTCGCGCACCGCCTTGGCGGCGTTGCGGTAGGCCAGGACGCGGTGGATCACCGCCCCGTCGAGCTCGTAGAGGTCGGCGAGCTCGTCGAACATGGACGCGATCTGAGCGTTCGGCGGGTCGGGCATGCGCGGTTTGCAAGGGTACGGCGCCATGCCGGGCGTTCCCTGGATCGTGCTTCCCACCTACGACGAGGCCGAGAACCTCGAGGCGATCGCGGCCGCGATCCTCCCGGTCATGCGCGACGTGGCCGGCCGGGATGGCTTCCGCGTGCTCGTCGTCGACGATGACTCCCCCGACGGCACGGGGCCGATCGCCGATCGCATCGCCGAGCAGGAGTCCGAGCTGCTGGTCCTGCATCGTGCCGAGCGCACGGGCCTGGGCCCCGCCTACCTCGCAGGCTTCGCCGAAGCGCTGGGGGCAGGGGCCAGCCACGTGCTCGAGATGGATGCCGACTTCTCCCACGAGCCGCACGACCTGCCGCGGCTGCTCGAGGCGGCGCGCGACGCGGACCTCGTCCTCGGCTCGCGCTACGTCCCCGGCGGAGAGGTGGCCGACTGGGGATGGTCTCGCCGCCTGGTCAGCCGCGGCGGCTCGGCCTACGCCCGCCGGGTGCTCGGCCTCGACATCCGAGATCTCACCGGGGGGTTCAAGTGCTTCCGCCGCGAGGCTCTCGAGGGGATCGACCTGGCGACCGTCCGTTCGCACGGGTACGCCTTCCAGGTCGAGCTGACCTACCGGGCGGTGCAGGCCGGATTTCGCGTGCGCGAGATCCCGATCGTGTTTCGTGACCGCCGGCTGGGGCGTTCGAAGATGTCGTGGCGGATCGCGGCCGAGGCGATGCTGCTGGTGCCCCGGCTGCGCCGGCCGCAGTGACACCGCCCGTCAGTCCGGCTCGGGGGGCTGGACTCAAGCAGCAGCCCCGGTGTGGCGATGAAGACGGCATGGTCGCGACGCTGGCGCGCTGGAACGAGGCGCCCGGCCGGGTGCTGTGGCCCTGGACGCGGATGGCCGCCGCTATCGCCGCGGCCCTGCTGCTGGTGGTGTGGGTCATCGCCCGGGGCTCGACTCCGGACCCCACACCGATCCTCCTTCCCGGGCTCACCAGCCCCGCCACGCTCGGCGACGCCGTCCACATCCTGGGCCGCAACCTGCTCGTGCTCGCGCTGCACTCGAGCGCCTGCGTCGCCGGGTACATCGCCGGAAGCTCGCTACCCGCAGAGGCGGCGCGCTACGGAGGGGTCATGCGCGTGGTCCACCAGCAGGCCGGACGGGCCGCGATCGCGTTCGTCGGCGCGGCCACCGCGTTCTCGCTCGCCACGCAGGCCTATGTCCTCGGGGCAGGCGCCGCGACGCTGGCCGCTCAGGGCCGGATCTCGCCCGGGCTGCTGCTCGTCGGGCTTCTGCCCCACGCCCTGCCCGAGCTCGTCGCGCTGTTCCTCCCACTGGCCGCCTGGCTGCTGGCCAGCCGCCGCGGGCGTTGGGACGAACTGCTCGCCGCCACCGTGGTGACCACGGCCATCGCGCTTCCCATCCTGGCCCTCTCATCCCTGATCGAGGTCTACGTCTCACCGCATGTGGTGCTGGCGCTCAGGTCACTACACTTTGTATAGTTAGTCCCGCCCGAGACGAAAGGACCCCATGGCAGGCACGCTCAGCGAAGTCACCGACACCAATTTCCAGGCCGAGGTCATCGAGTCCGAGAAGCCCGTTCTCGTCGACTTCTGGGCTCCGTGGTGCGGACCCTGCCGAGTGGTCGCCCCCGTGCTCGAGGAGCTCGCCGGCGAGCGCGACGACCTGCGAATCGTCAAGCTCAACGTCGACGAGAACCAGGAGACGGCCAGCCAGTTTCAGGTCCTCTCGATTCCCACGCTGATCCTCTTCAAGGGTGGCCAGCCGATCAAGAAGGTCGTCGGCGCCTACCCCAAGCGCAAGCTCGAGTCGGAGCTCGAGACCGCGCTCGCACCCGCGTAGCCTGATCAGCCCGGAAACCGTCGGGCCGTAGGCCCGGAACGTCGGGCGGTCAGCCCGGAACCCGTCGGGCGTTCAGCCCGGAACCGGCCGCTGCCGCGCCTCCTGTGAGGCGCAGCCCCCGTCGAAGCGCACGCCCTCGCGCTTGAGCTTGCGTAGCACCGCGTCGGGATCGCCCAGCGCCGTGGGTGCGACCGCGCCATCGCTCTTCAGGACGCGGTGCGCGTGCTTGTGCTCGAGCCGCGTCAGCCGCCGGTTGAGCGCGCGGGCGTGCAGCACGGTGCCGCCCGCCGCAACGGCGACGTCGCCATAGCTGGCCCAGCATCCGCGAGGGATGTCGTCGAGAACGGCACGAAGTCGATCGGAGTCCATACCGTCAGCGTGGCGGACGACCCGTGCCCTGTGGCGCACGAAGTGTCACAAGTGCATTACGCGCGCTGCACGGAAAGCCACAGCACGCGGCCCTCGACCGTCACCGGTTCACCGCCCCCGCCCCCGTCACCGTCACCGTCACCGTCGTAGCTCACCGACGTCGCCAGGACCTCGCCGCTGACGAAGGCCTCGTGAGCCCGTGCCGCCTCGAGCAGCTCCTGGTCGCCCCCCAGCGCCAGGGCGATCCGGTCGGAGACCTCCAGCCCGGCCCCCTGGCGAGCGAGCTGCACCGCGCGGACGACCTCTCGGGCCAGCCCCTCCTGGCGCAGCGCGTCGTCGATCGCCAGCTCGAGCGCCACCGCGTGGCCGCCCTCGCGCTCGAGCTGGTAGCCCTCGAGAGGGCGCATGCGCAGCTCGAGGTCCTCGGGGCCGAGCTCGTGCTCGTGGCCGTCGATGCTCGCGCCGACCGTCCGGCCTTCGCGCAGGGCCGTGGCGACATGCGCCGGGTCCAGCGCGGCCACGGCGGCGGCCACCTGCGGCATCCGCTTGCCGAACCGAGGCCCGAGCGATCGGTAGTTGGGCTTGATCTCATGGGATCCGAGCTCGTCGGCCTGTGAGACGAACCGCAGCTGCTTGACGTTGAGCTCGTCACGCACCACGTCGGCGAGTCGCTCGATCGCCTGGCGCTCGCGCCCGGTGGCGACGACGACCGCCTCGTGGAGCGGCTGGCGAAGCTTGATCTTCGCCTGGCCCCGGGCGTTGAGGCCGAGCCGGACCGCCTCGCGGGCCACCCCCATCGCCTCCTCGAGCGCGACGTCGCGCACTCCGGGCTGCGGCCAATCGGTCAGGTGCACCGACGGCTCGGAGCCGTCGAGGTTGTCATAGATCTCATCGGCGACGAACGGCGTGAAGGGCGCCAGCAGCTTGGCCACCGTCACCAGGCACGTCTCGAGCGTGTCGAACGCCGCGCTCTCGCCCTCCCAGAAGCGCCGGCGCGACCGGCGCAGGTACCAGTTGGAGAGGTCGTCGACCAGCTCGCCGATCGCTCGGCCGGCGGCGGTGGCGTCGAAGGCGTCCAGCCGCTCGGTCACGAGCTCGGTCGTCGCGCTCAGCCGGGAGAGCGCCCAGCGATCGAGGTCGGTCGGGGAGGTCTTCCTCTCGCGCGTGTAGATGGTCGGGTAGCGGTAGGTGTTCCACAGCTGCTTGAGAAACAGGCGCACCTGCTCGCCCACCGCCTCGGTGCTGAAGCGGTAACCGTCCCATGGCTGCTTCGACGTGAAGAAGTACCAGCGCATCGCGTCCGCGCCGTAGGCGTCGATGACGTCTGAGGGGACGACCACGTTGCCCTTGGACTTCGACATCTTCTGGCCCTCGGCATCGACGAGCAGGCCGAGGCAGACGACGTGCTCGTAGGAGGACCGATCGAAGAGCAGCGTCGAGACGGCGAGCAGGGAGTAGAACCAGCCGCGCGTCTGGTCCAGCGCCTCGCAGATGAAGTCGGCCGGAAAGCGGTTCTCGAAGCGTTCCGCGTTCTCGAACGGTGCGTGGTGCTGGGCGAAGGGCATGCAGCCCGAGTCGAACCACACGTCGATGACCTCTTCGACGCGCGCCATCCGGCGGTGGCACTCCGGGCACGGGAAGCCCACGTCGTCGACGAACGGGCGGTGAGGGTCCTCGATGCTCACACCCGAGAGCTCCTTCAGCTCGGCGAACGACCCGATGCAGTGCACGTGGTCGTTCTCACACCGCCACACGGGCAGCGGCGTGCCCCAGTAGCGCTCCCGAGACAGCGCCCAGTCGACGTTGCTCTCCAGCCAGTGGCCGAAACGCCCGTGCTTGATGTGCTCCGGATGCCAGGTGACGGCCTCGTTGGAGGCCAGCAGGTTCTCGCGGATCTTCGAGGTGGCGATGTACCACGACGGCTTGGCGTAGTAGAGCAGCGGGGTGCCGCAGCGCCAGCAGTGCGGATAGGAGTGCTCGTAGTCCTGCACCTTGAAGACACGGCCGCGCCTCTGGAGGTCGGCGACGAGATCGGCGTCGGCGTCCTTGACGAAGCGCCCCTCGTAGCCGCGGATGCGCTCGTCGTAGGTGCCGTCGAGCCGGACGGGGTTGACGACGTTGAGGCCGTACTGGCCGCCGAGACGGAAGTCGTCCTCCCCGAAGGCGATGGCGGTGTGCACGAGCCCGGTGCCGTCGTCGGCGGTGACGAAATCGCCGAGCAGGACGGTGTGGCCACGCTCGCCGTACTCGGTGGCCGCGATGAACCCGAACGGGGGCTCGTAGCGAACGCCGTCCAGCGCGGCCCCGGGAAAGCGGCCGATGACCTGTGCGCCCTCCCCGACCACCTTCTCCAGCAGCGCCTCGGCCACGACGACCGGGGGCTCGGTCGGTCCGGGCTTGGCCCGCACGTAGATGAGCTCGGGGTCGACCGCGACCGCGGCGTTGGAGACGAGCGTCCACGGCGTCGTCGTCCACACCAGCAGCTCGTCGCCGGCCTGCACGACACCGCCGTCCTGTGCGACCGGCAACCGGACGTAGACCGATGGATCGACGACGTCCTTGTAGCCCATCGCCAGCTCGTGGCTCGACAGCGCGGTGCCACAGCGCGGGCAGTACGGCACGACCTTGTGGCCCTCGTAGAGCAGGCCCTTGTCCCAGATCTGGCGCAGCGCCCACCAGACGGATTCGACGTAGGCGTTGTCGAGCGTGCGGTAGGCGTCGTCGAGGTCGACCCACATCGCGATCCGCTCGGTGAGGGTTCGCCAGTCCTCGAGGAACTCGAACACCGATTCGCGGCATTTCGCGTTGAACTCCGCGATGCCGTAGGCCTCGATCTCCTCCTTGGACGTGATGCCGAGCTGCTGCTCGACGGCGATCTCCACCGGCAGGCCGTGGCAGTCCCACCCGCCCTTGCGCTCGACGCAATAGCCCCGCATCGTCTTGAAACGGGGATAGATGTCCTTGAAGACGCGGGCCAGGACATGGTGAGATCCGGGCCGGCCGTTGGCCGTGGGGGGACCCTCGTAGAACACCCACGGCGGGGCGCCCTGGCGGCGTCGCACAGACTCCCGGAAGACGTCTCGTTCGCGCCAGCGCTGAAGGACCTCCTCCTCGAGAGCGGGAAACGACTGGTCGGGATCGACGGGACGCACGCGGCGTCTGAGTCTATGGGCGGGTCCCGGCCCCGCTGCCCGATCACGGCCACTTCAAGCCGCGCCGGGCGCCCGGCGCGCTACGGTCGACGTATGGTCCATGCGGTCGTCTCTGCGCTCGGGCCGGACCGCCCGGGCATCGTCGCCCGCGTGACCCGCGTGCTGCTCGACCACGGGTGCAACATCGCCGACTCGCACATGGGGCTGCTCAGCGGGCGCTTCACGATGATGCTCGTCGTGACCGTGCCCGACGGGGTGCCCGAGCAGCGGTTTCTCGCGGACCTGACGGCAGCGGGACGCGATGTCGGACTCGATGCGATTCACGCGCACTACGTGGCGGCGGCGCTGCCCGTCGCCCCCGCGACGCACGTGGTCACCGTATACGGGGCCGACCATCCGGGAATCGTGGCCGCCGTGGCCGAGGCGCTGGCCGCTCACGGGGCGAGCATCACCGACCTGCAGACCCGGCTGGCGGGCGACCTCTACGTCATGACGCTCGAGATCAGCGGCGGCGAGGGCGCCGACGACGCCCTGCGCTCGACCGCGGCCGCCGAGGACGTCGAGATCTCGGTCCGGCCGGTCGAGCCCGACGTGCTCTAGACGGGGCATGGAAAATGGCCGTCCGCGAGGTGCTGCGCATGCCGCACCCAATGCTCAAGCGCCGCTCGGCTGCCGTCGACGATGCGATCGACGTCGACAGCATCGTCGCCGATCTCCTCGACACGGTGGCCGCCTCGCCGCGCTGCGTCGGGATAGCTGCCCCGCAGATCGGCGAACTGGTGCGCATCGTGGTCGTCGACGTGACCGGCCATCCGAAGGCGACGACGTGCGCGGGGCGGCTCGTGCTCGTCAACCCGCTGGTGGCCGCCGAGGAGGGATCGGAGCTCGGTCGCGAGGGCTGTCTGTCCATTCCCGCCTTCACGGGCGACGTCCGTCGCGCCCGGCGTGTGGTCGTCGAGGCGCTCGACGCGGGTGGCGGGCCGCTGCGGGTCGACGCGACGGGCTTCGAGGCTCGCTGCCTGCTGCACGAGATCGACCACCTCGACGGGATCCTGTTCCTCGACCGAGTGGTCTCGGCGTCGTCGGTCTTCCGGCGCAAGGGCTACGGCTGATGGCCCGCTGCGCGGGCGGTCAGGCCGCGAGCTTGCGGCAGATCTCCGCGAGGTTGCGCTTCTCGTCCTCGTCCAGCACGCTGAACGCGCTGCGAACGCGCTCGGTGTGCTCGGGAAACAGACGGTCGACCACCTCGCGGCCGCGGAGCGTCATCGTGACGCTGGCGGCACGGCGGTCGCTGGGCAGGCGCGCGCGGGTCACGTAGCCGCGAGCCTCGAGCGTGGTGACGACCTCGGTTGCGTTGGCCTTGGAGGTCCGCAGGCGCTTGCGCAGGGTGCGCAGCTCGAGCTCGCCGCCGGCCGTGGCCAGCACGATCAGCACCGAGAACCCGGTCGCGGAGATGCCCTCGCGCTCCAGGTCGCTCGACAACCGGCGGCGGACGGAGGACTCGGCACGCAGCAGGGACTCGAGCGCGCGGTGGGCCAGGGGATCGCCGGGAACAAGCGTCATAGCGGCAGGAACGTAGCCTGGGCCCCGGACGGGTCGGTCCCGAAGGACCTGCTCAGACCGCGTGTGCACCACGGTGCACGCCGGCCACCGGCTGGGTGTCCTGCAGGTCGGCCGAGAGCTCGTCGCGTGCGGCCAGCGGACGGTCGGGCAGGCGCGGCACGGTGCTCGCCCCCGTCTGCGGGAGCGCTCCGCGGAAATCGTAGACGCGGACTTCCCCGGCCGCGCGGTGGGCCGCGTGGACGAGCCGCCCCAGCGCATCGAGCGACGCACGCGTTCCCGTGAGCACGATGGCGCGCGGGGCAATGGCGCGCATCGCCCGCGCGATGCGGTCCGGATCGATGTCCAGCGTGATCGTCAGCGTGCGCAGGCCGGCACGACGCAGGCCGAGCTCCAGCGCCTGGGCGTAGAGCGAGTCGACGTCGGGCGCGTGGCTGGCATCGAAGACCAGCACGGACTCCCGGCGATGGGCCGGCGGAGCCACTCGCTGCTGGGACGCCAGCCATCCGGTGGCCCAGCGCCACGCGATGTTGTACTCGGGCGGCGGCGGCCGGGTGCCGTCGTCGAGCGCCTCGACGGCGGGCAGGAGGACCTCGTCGACCGTCCGCTCGACGGAGCGGACGACGAGGCTCTCCTCGAGGACCCGGTCGGCCTCTTCGGCGTCGAAGCGGCAGAGGGCCGAGCGCAGGCGGAGCGGGCCGGAGGGCCCGGCGCCGCGCTGGCGGGCGATGGAGATCGCGGAGGAGACGTTCTGGGTCTCCTCGAACGCGGACCGCAGGGCCTCGACCTCGGCGAGGTCGAACTGACGGTGCCCGCCCTCGGTCCGGCGCGGCTGGGGGAAACCGAACCTTCGCTCCCAGGAGCGAAGCGTGGAGGGACTGACTCCGATCATGGCGGCGGCGGCGTTCGTGCGTACGGCGCTCATGACTGCAATGTCGGGCTTTGGGGGCATGGGCACAAGATGTGCAGCGGTGGCTGCAGATCGGCAGGTTTGGTGCGGCCGCAGGAGTCCTGGCGCGCGCCACGACGGTCCGCGGCGCAGCGATCGACATGGGGACGGTTCCGGGGCAGAGAAGATCAAGGGACGCGAGGGGCGCCCGGTCCGTCGTCACGGTTGCGGGGGGCCGGGCGCAGCCGGGGGCCCGCGGCCTGCAGCGACTCGATGAACTCGTCGAGCTGCTCCGTGCTGAACCGCCGCTGGCCGCCCGGCGTGCGGTAGCCCGGCAGATGGCCCAGGTCCGACCAGCGGCGGATGGTCGAGAGCGACACGCCGAGGTGGCGGGCGGCCTCCGAGGTCGTGAGTCCGAGACGGGGGTTCAGGGTGATCATGTGAGAGGTATACGGAGCTCTGACCTCCTCTCCGTCGGCCTGCGCGCCTTTGCGCAGGTTTCGGAGGCGGAAGCGCGCCGGGCAGCCTAGGATCCGCCCGTGCGCGCGGCGGCGGTCATCGGAACGGCGCTGGCGGTCCTGTCCGTCGGGTGTGGCGGCGACAGCACGGCGCTGCCGCCCGCCTGCAGCGACGGGCCGCAGTCCGTCCTGCGCGCGCTGCGCACGGCCCCGCGCGACGTCCACTTCACCGACGGAACGCGACTGTCGGCGTGCGTCTCCCGGGCGCAGGACGACGCGGAGCTCCAGCAGCTCGGATTCTCGTTGACGCCCGCCGCCGATCGCCTGGCGCGCAACCGCGACGAGCGCTCCGCGTTTCGGCTCGGCTACCTCGTCGGAGCCGTGCGCAGCGGCGCGGCCACCACCAACGGCGTCCACCTCGAGCTCGTGCGGCGCCTGGAGAGCACGGTCACCTTCGACGCGCCCGCGCTGCTCGCAGCGGCGCGGCGGGGAGCGAGGGCCGGTGAGATGAGCGGATGAGGCTTCGGCTCTGGCACGCGGCGGACGGAGCGCGGGTGGCCTATCGCGAGGCGGGCACGGGCCCTGCGCTCGTGCTGCTGCATTCGCTGGGGCTCAGCCACCGCGAGCTCGAACCGTTGGTCGAGCACCTCGATCATCGCTACCGCGTGGTGCTGCCCGACCTTCCGCTGCACGGGAACTCCGAGGACCGCCCGCGCCACCCCTACACCTTCGAATGGTTCGCCGACGTGATGTCGGCCTTCAGCCGGGAGGTGGGCGGTGCGCACCCGCTGGTCGGCGGCCACGGGCTCGGCGCGGAGATCCTGCTGCACGCGACGCTGACCGACCGGCTCGCGCCCGGGAAGCTGATCCTGATGCCCAACCGGTTGCACCGCCCGGCCTCCAGGCCGCTGGCCCGGGCGGGGTGGCGCCTGGGGGGCCGCGCCGCCGCGATGCCCCTTCTCGACCGGGTCCTCTCCCATGCCGTCCACATGGCGGTCAGCCCGGAGCAGGGCATCAGGCTCTCGGCGCGCGCGAACCCCGCGGCGCGCGACCTCGTCCGTCACGCTTTCGCCGACGTCGCAGGCAACGCGAACCTCGCCCGATCGTGGGCGCGGTTTGCCAGAGACCGCCCGAGCGGGGCCAACCGCGAGCTGCTCGACGGCTACGCACGACTGCGGCTCCCGGTCCTCCTGCTGTGGGCCGAAGAAGACCGCTTTCATCCGGTCGAGTCGGCCGAGGAAGCGCTCGATCTGCTGCCCGACGGGCAGCTGCGCCTACTGCCGGCGACGGGCTTTCTCATCGCCTACGACGACGCGGTCGGCGTCGCCCGCGAGCTGGCGGCGTTCGCCTAGTCTGAAGCCATGGGCACGACCGACCAGGGGCGGCGGCAACTGTGGGGTTCCGAGACGGCCAAGGCCGTCGAGAACTTCCAGATCTCGGGCGAGCGGGTCCCTCTGCCGGTGATCCACTGGTTGGGACGCATAAAGGGCGCCGCGGCGGTGGTCAACGCGGATCTCGAGCTGCTCGATGCGGCGATCGCCGACCGCATCGCCGCCGCCGCCGCCGAAGTCGGTGAAGGCCGCCACGACGAGCAGTTCCCGATCGACGTCTTCCAGACGGGCTCGGGCACGTCCTCGAACACCAACGCCAACGAAGTGATCGCCGCGCTGGCCGGAGACGGCGTGCACCCCAACGACCACGTCAACTTCGGTCAGTCCTCCAACGACGTCTTCCCGAGCGCCGTGCACCTCGCCGCGCTCGACGAGGCCACGCACACGCTCTTGCCCGCGCTCGAGCACCTCGAGCGCGCGTTCGCGGCGAAGGCCGCGGAGTTCGGCGAGATCGTCAAGTCCGGCCGCACCCACCTCATGGACGCCGTGCCGGTCACCCTCGGCCAGGAGTTCGGCGGCTACGCGGCCCAGATCCGCCTGGGCATCAGGCGAGTGGGCAACGCGCTCCCGCAGGTGGCCCAGATCCCGCTCGGGGGCACCGCCACCGGCACCGGCCTGAACACCCACGCCGAGTTCGCCGAGCGCGTACGGGCCCTGTTGACCGAGCAGACCGGCCTGAAGATGTCCGCCCCCGAGGACCCCTTCGAGGCGCAGGCCAACCGCGACGCCCTGGTCGAGCTGTCGGGCGCGCTGAAGGTCGTCGCCGTCTCGCTGACCAAGATCGCCAATGATCTCGTGCTCATGGGCTCCGGCCCCCGAGCCGGCATCGCCGAGATCTTCCTGCCCGAGCTCCAGAAGGGCTCGTCGATCATGCCCGGCAAGGTCAACCCGGTGATCTGCGAGATGGTCCTGCAGGTGAGCGCCCAGGTCATCGGCAACGACACGGCGATCACCGTCGGCGGCCTGCAGGGCAACTTCGAGCTCAACGTCCGTATCCCCCTGATCGCCCGCAACCTCCTGCAGTCGATCCACCTGCTCTCCACGGCGAGCGAGTCCTTCGCGGCCAAGTGCGTCGAGGGCATCGAGGCCAACCTCGAGGGCTGTCGGCACAGCGCCGAGTCGACCCTCGCCGCGGCCACGGCGCTCAACCGCCACATCGGCTACGACCAGGGGAGCGCCATCGTCAAGGAGGCCGCCCGGTCGGGGCGGCCGCTGCGCGAGGTCGCCCTCGAGCAGGGCGTCGACGAGGAGACCTACGAGAAGGCGATGGACCTCCGCCGGATGGCGGCGGGCGGGCTCGTCTGACCGCCCGGCGGGCCGTCTGACCGCCCGGCGGCCCCCGTCTGACTAACCGTCGGGAAAGGTGGGGATGGTGCGAAACAGCCGGCCGACGACCGCCATCGCGGGCTTGGCATTCCCGCGGTAGTCGAAGAGGCCCTTCTGGTTGATGCCGCGCACGAGGCTGATGTCCGGGAACTGATGGCGCACCGAGCCGCCGGCGAACGTCGGCGGCACCGCGAAGTCGCGCAGGATCCAGATCAGCATCCCGGCGACCCGCGGGTCGGAGCGATACACCGTCACGTGGGCGCGCAGCAGCCGCGCCTGGAACAGATAGCCCCCCGCCGCGCTCGCGGCATTCTCGCCGTTGGCCTCGGCGCCGAACTCCGTGACCATGATGATCTTGTCGGGAAAGGCGCGGGCGAACGCGTCGACGGAGGACCGCACGATCGTGCGCAGTGCGACGCCCCGGGACGAGCCATGGTCATACCAGCCGTCGTAGTTCGTCAGCCCCACGATGTCGAGGTCGCGGTAGACGAGCAGTCCCCGGTCGGTGGCCGGAACGTGGGTCCCCCAGATGTCGACGCCGACCATCCGCCCGGGATCGCGACGGTGCAGCTCCCGGGCGGCGTTCGAGACGAACTGCGGCTGGCCGAAATCGTGGCCGGCGTTGGCGATCTCGTTGCCCAGGCTCCACGCGATGATGGAAGGGTGCAGCTGGAGCTGTAGAAAGCTCTGGCGCACCCGCTCGCGGCCCTGGCGGCGTAACTCCGGCGTCCGGAGCTTCCAGCCCCCCGGGCTGTCGTTGGGCCCGATCTCCTGCCAGACCATGATCCCCGCGGCGTCGAGGCGCTCGAGCAGCGCCGGTGCCAGGGGATGGTGGCTGCGCGTCATGTTCGCGCCGACGGCCTTGAGCTCGGCGACGAGCGTGTTCATCTCGGCCGGCGTCAGCGCATCGCCGCGGCCGTAGGCGTCCTCGTGCAGCGATGCGCCGTGCAGCAGGATCCGGCGGCCGTTGACGAAGATCTTGCGCCCGTGCCAGGTCAGCTCGCGCAGCCCCGTTCGGCCCGACCAGCCCGCCTCGCCGGGCACCTGGACCTCGAGGTCGTAGAGGCTTGGGCTGTCCGGCGACCACAGCGCGGGGGCCGCCACGCGGACGCTGGCTCGGACCACCCGGGTGGCCCCGGACAGCATGTGCACGCGCCCGAACGCGACGGGAACGACCTGAGCGCCGTGGGTCAACGTGCCGACCGGGCGCAGGAACCGTTCGGGGCCGGTGTTGCGCAGCTTCACCGCGACGCTCACCAGGGCGTCCCCGGACGGCCGCTCCAGGGTCGTCGTGAGCGTCGGGTCGGCGATGTCGCTCGCGCCCACCGGGCGGACCGTCACCTCGCGGTTGATGCCGCCGAAGTTGAACCAGGTGCGATGCCAGCCCGTCGCCTTCTGATGTTCGATCCCGCTGTAGTCGGCGCGCACGACGAGCAGGTGGCTACCGGCCGCCGCCGCGTGGAACTCCTTGGCGAACGGCTGGAACTCGCCTTCGTGGGAAACCCCCAGGCGGTGTCCGTCGAGCCACACGGTCGCGCGGTGGTTGACCGACTGGAAGTCGATCGCGTAGTTGCCGGCGCGCGGAACGGAGAACCGGGTCCGATACCAGGCGATCGTTCCCTCGTACTGCGTGATGCTCCTGGGGCTCTGGAGCAGGCGGGGGTTGGCGTTCGTGGCGAACGGAACCGTGACGGTGCTGCCGATGAACCCCCCGCGACCCCATCCTCGCTGGATGCCGGTGTCGGCGTGGTCGCTGCGCAGAACCCAGGGTCCCTGGATCTGCACGCGGCCGCTCGGGCCCGAGAATGTGAACGGGGGCGTGCCCACGACGGGGACCGTCGCGGAAACCGTCGCCGGGACCGTCGTGGGAGCGACGGAGTACACGAAGGCGAGCAGCGCACCGAGCGCGCCGAGGCGACGGAGGCGCATTGCTCGGCAGGTTAGCGGGCGGCCCTCGCCGGTTGTCAGAGCTTGAGCGCGACGTACTTGGTCTCCAGGTACTCCTGGATGCCCTCCCTGCCGCCCTCGCGTCCGAACCCGGACTGCTTGACCCCGCCGAACGGGGCGGAGGCGTTGGACACCATCCCCTGGTTGACGCCGACCATGCCGGTCTCGAGCCCCTCCATCACCCGGAACGCGCGGTCGAGGTCGCGGGTGTAGAAGTACGCCACGAGCCCGTAGATCGTGTTGTTGGCGGCCGCCAGGGCCTCCTCATCGGTCGAGAACGTCGCGATCGGCGCAACCGGTCCGAAGATCTCCTCCTCGAGCACGCGGGCGTCGTCCGGGACGCCGGCCAGCACCGTCGGCTCGTAGAAGTACCCGGGGCCGTCCGCGCGGCTCCCGCCGAGCAGCACGTCCGCGCCACGGGAGACCGCGTCCGCGACGAGCTCTGCGACCTTGCCGCGCTGCTCGTCGTCGATCAGCGGGCCGACGTCGACGCCCTCCTCTGTTCCGCGGCCGATCTTCAGGCTCGCCATCCTCGCCGTCAGCTTCTCGGAGAACTCCTCCGCCACGGACGCGTGGACGTGAAAGCGGTTCGCCGCGGTGCACGCCTCGCCGATGTTGCGCATCTTCGCGATCATCGCCCCGTCGACCGCCGCGTCGACGTCGGCGTCCTCGAAGACGAGGAAGGGCGCGTTGCCGCCGAGCTCCATCGAGACCTTCAGTAGCTGCCCGGCGGCCTGCTGCATCAGGGCCTTTCCCACCTCCGTCGAGCCCGTGAACGACAGCTTGCGAGCGCGCGGGTCGGTGATCAGCGGCTCCATGACCTCACCCGCGCTCCGGGCCGTGATGACGTTCAGGACGCCACCGGGCAGCCCGGCCTCCTCGAGGATCTGGGCGAGGGCGAGCATCGACAGCGGGGTCTGCTTGGCCGGCTTGACGACCATCGTGCAGCCCGCGGCGATCGCGGGCCCGATCTTGCGGGTCCCCATCGCCATCGGGAAGTTCCAGGGCGTGATGAACAGGCATGGGCCGACTGGTTGCTTCATCACCAGGACACGGCCGGTGCCCTTGTCGTTGACGGAGTAGCGGCCGTCGATGCGCATCGCCTCACCGGCGAACCAGTTCAGGAAGTCCGCCGCATAGGTGACCTCGGCCCGGGACTCCGCGACGGGCTTGCCCATCTCGAGCGTCATAAGGACCGCGAGATCGTCGGCGCGCTGGTTGATCAGCTCGTAGGCACGGCGAAGGATCTCGCTGCGGTCGCGCGGCGCGGACCGCGCCCATTCGGCCTGCTCCTGCGCCGCTGCGTCGAGCGCCGCCCCGGCGTCCTGCACCGTGGCGTCGGCCACGGCAGCCAGCGTCTCGGAGTTCGAGGGGTCCTCCACGTCGAGCGTGCCGCCTCCCGAGGCGGAGCGCCACTCGCCGCCGATGAAGAGCTGCGGCCTGACGGTCTCGACGATGGACTGCTCCCGGGTGGTCACGTGCTCACGGTCTCGGTTCCCAGCTCTTCGCTGATGGCGACGTCGATGGAGTAGTCGATGGGCATGACGATCAGCGACGGGACGTCCAGGCTGAGCGCGTGGCGCAGATGGGTGCCGAGGTCGCCAACGCTCTCACAGCGCCACGCCGGCAGACCGAACGCATCGGCGAGCTTGACGAAGTCCGGGTTGGTGAAGTCGACGCCGAAGTGGCGGCCGAACTTCTTGTCCTGCTGGTAGACGATCGAGCCGAACTGATGGTTCTCCCAGACGACGTTGACGATCGCTGTCCCCAGGCGGCTGGCGGTCTCGAGCTCCTGGCAGTTCATGAGAAAGCCGCCGTCGCCGCTGACGGCGACGATCCGGCGCTCCGGGTGCACGAGCTTGGCCGCGATCGCACTGGGCAGCGCGAAGCCCATGCCCGCCAGGCCATTGGCGATCAGGACCGTGTTCGGCTCGTGGGCGGGGAACATCCGCCCGATCCACAGCTTGTGCAGGCCGACGTCGGAGATCAGCATGTCGGAGGGACGGAGGGCGTCACGGATCTCCCACAGCGCGCGGGGGGGCTGCATCGGGAAGTGGTCGTCGGTCCGGGCCGCCTCGAGGCGCCCGAGCACGATGTCGCGCAGGCGGGTGGATCCTCCGGAGTGCGGAACGTCGCGGCACTCCTCGGCCAGGCGGCTGAGCACGTGGTAGATGTCGCCGATCAGCTCGACCTCGGGCAGGAAGCACGCGTCGATCTCGGCCGGGGCGGAATCGACGACGACGATCTTCTTGTCCCGGCGGGGGTTCCAGTGCTTGGGCGCGTGCTCGACGAGGTCATACCCGATGGCGATCACCACGTCGGCGTCCTCGAAGCCGGCCAGCGCATAGTCGCGCGACTGCAGGCCGACGGTGCCCAGCGCATGCGGGTCGGTGTAGTCGATCGCGCCCTTGCCCATGAACGTCTCGGCGATGGCGATGCCGGTGGCACGGGCGAACTCGCGCAGGGCCGGAGCCGCCCCCGCGCGGATGACGCCGTTGCCGACCAGCGCGATGGGGTTGATGGCGTGACGGATGAGGTCGGCCGCCTCGAGCAGCTCGCGCGCGCCCGGTTCCGGCAGAACCGGCCTGCGGCGCGGGAGCGGCTCGGCATCCAGCGGCATCGCCATGACGTCCTCGGGGAGCTCCAGATGGGTCGCGCCGGGCTTCTCGGACTCGGCGACCTTGAACGCCTTGCGGACGACCTCCGGGATGATCTCGGGCGAGGAGACCCGGGCGTTCCACTTGGTGATCGGCCGCATCATCTCGACGAGGTCGATGTACTGATGGGACTCCTTGTGCATCCGGTCGAGGTCGGCCTGGCCCGTCAGCGCCACGAGCGGCGCGCGGTCCAGGAACGCATCGGCGACCGGGGTGATCAGGTTGGTCGCCCCCGGGCCCAGGGTGCCGAGACACACGCCCGCGCGGCCGGTCAACCGTCCGTACATGTCGGCCATGTAGGCGCCGCCCTGTTCGTGTCGAACGGGGATGAACGCCACCGACGAAGAGGCAAGGGATTCGTTGAGGTCTAACGTTTCCTCACCCGGGATGCCGAAGACATACCTGACGCCCTCGGCCTCCAGACACTCGACGAACACGTCGGAAGCGCGACGTTGACTCACCTGTTGTGTTCCGTCCCGGACAACGCATGCAACGTACTACGACCTCATTCCTCGCCCTGCTCGCCGCCTTCGGCGGCGCGGGGGACGTCGCCTCGGGCGCCGCGCGCTTTGTGATCCGCGGCGCGGGCTTCGGCCACGGGGTCGGCATGAGCCAGTACGGCGCCTTCGGGTACGCGCAGCACGGCAAGGACTACCGCTTCATCCTGAGCCACTACTACACCGGCACCAAGATCAGCCCGCTGGGCTCGAACCCGATGGTCCGGGTGCTGTTGCAGAGCCACCGCGCCTCGTTCACCGGGGCGTGGAGCGCCTCCGGCCGCAAGCTGTCGCCGGCCAAGACGTACTCGGCCGGGCCGACCGGGATCGGGCGCGTCGCCCTGCGTTCGGCCTCCGGGAGAACGCTGGCCACCTTCGACTCGCCGCTGCGGGTGACCGGACCCGGCCCGCTGCGCCTCAACGGCGCCGCCCAGAACGGCGTGTCGAGCGGCCGCTACCGGGGGGCGCTGGAGTTCGCCGCCACCGCGCTGGGCTTCCAGGCGGTCAACGCGTTGTCCCTCGAGGACTACGTGCGCGGCGTCGTGGGGGCGGAGAGCCCGTCGTCGTGGCCCGCGGACGCCCTGCGCGCGCAGGCGGTGGCCGC
The DNA here is from genome assembly GCA_038199185.1 of Solirubrobacterales bacterium. Taxonomy (GTDB): domain Bacteria; phylum Actinomycetota; class Thermoleophilia; order Solirubrobacterales; family Solirubrobacteraceae; genus BP-464. The sequence goes on along the minus strand of JBBPZE010000105.1, from coordinate 23,454 downwards.
GCGGACGTACGCCCTGACCACGGGCGGCGGGCCCAACTTCGACCAGTACGCCGACACCCGCTCGCAGGTGTACCGCGGGGTGGCCGCGGAGGTCGCGTCCACCGAGGCCGCGGTGGCAGCCACGCGTGGCCAAGTGGTCACCTACGCCGGCAAGCCGGTGGTCACCTACTTCTTCTCGACGTCGGGCGGGCGCACCGAGGACAACGAGAACTCCTTCATCGGCTCCCCCGCCCGGCCATGGCTGCGCAGCGTCGCCGATCCCTTTGACGACTCCTCGCCGCGGCATCGCTGGGGCCCGTACACCATGACGCTGGCCCGGGCGGCCGCCAGGCTCGGTAGCCACGTGAGGGGGACCTTCCGCGGGATAGACGTGACGAAGCGCGGGAGGTCTCCCCGGATCGTCTACGCCGACGTCGTCGGATCGCAGGGCCGCTCGCGGGTCACGGGGCCAGAGTTGAGGACGATCTTCGGCCTTTACGACACGTGGGCGACCTTCAACGTCATCACGGCCTCTGGCCAGACGCACAATCCGCCGGGGGCATCGGACACACCGCCCGCCGATGGCCAGACCGGCGGCATCTCGTCGCCCGGAGGGCAGGCGCGGGCGGCATTCATCCAGCGCACGGGCGCCATCGTCGGTCGCGTGGGGTGGGTGCGCCGGTCGACACGCGTGACGCTGCAAGGGCGGCGTGGCGACATCTGGCGCACGGTCACCACGGCGCGAACGGACCGCCGCGGCGCCTATCGCATCACCAGCCTGGGCGCCGGCGACTACCAGGTGCGCTGGCGCGGGGTTGACGGCCCGGTCGTGCGGCTCGCCCCGTAGCGAGGCCGCGCGCCGCACGGCGAACACGCATCGCGCCGGCCGGCGAGCACGCGCCGAGCCGCACGGGGCACACGCATCACGCCGGCCGGCGAGCACACGGTCGACGTTTCCCCCGTTATACGAGGGAAACGTCGAGTTGGTCACGGGCGGCCGGGCTCAGCCGCCGTACACGCGGCTCAGCGACTCCGCCACGCACGCCGGCTTGGGCTGCGTCCCATCCCCGTCGCCGTCCTGGATCTCGAACGTCTGCGTGATGGTCATCTGCACGCCGCCCGGCACGTCGTCGACCTTCGAGAGCAGCGCGCGCATGCGGATGCGCGAACCCACAGGGACGGGGGCGGGGAAGCGCACCCGGTCATACCCGTAGTTCAGGCCGAAGGCGAAGCCCTCGAGGCTGAACAGCGAGTAGGAGAGCTTGGGGCCCAGGGAGAGCGTGTAGAGACCATGGGCGATGGTGCCGCCGAACGGGGTGTCCCGGGCGCGGGCCTCGTCGACGTGGATCCACTGGAAGTCCTCCGTCGACTCGGCGAAGGCGTTGATGCGCTCCTGGGTGACGTCGTGCCACTCGCTGACACCCAGTTCGTCGCCGATCCTGGACTTGAGCTCGTCGGGACCGGTGATCGTGAGCATGGCCTCAGAGCCTACGACCCAGGCCACAGGGGCCGGTGATCGTGAGCATGGCCTCAGAGCCTACGACCCAAGCCACAGGGGCCGGTGATCGTGGGCACGGCCTCAGAGCCTACGGCTCAGGCCACATGCAAACGCGGCTTCCGGGGCTCCAGCGCGAGCCGGCGGTGTCTTCCGGCCTTGGCGTCACGCTCGGCGCCGTCGGCGGCCACGAGGAGCAACTCCGCCGTGGTCCCGTCGTCAGGGAAGGTCGCGCGGCCGACCGTGGCGGTGACGGGCGCCGCGATAGCGGTGAGGGCCTGGTGGATGCGGGACTCGAGGGCATCGGCATGGGCCGCGCCCGTCTCGGGCGCGACCACGCAGAACTCGTCGCCACCGTGGCGGACGACGGTGTCTCCGTCGCGGACCGTGGCGACCAGGGCGGCAGCGACGTCGACGAGCAGGCGGTCGCCGGCAGGATGCCCGAGCGTGTCGTTGACCTCCTTGAAGCCGTCCAGGTCGAGGACCAGCACGGCGAGCTCGCGACTCGTGCGACGATGGCGGGCCAGCTCGTAGCCCAGGCGCTCGTCGAGCAGGCGGCGGTTGCCGATGCCGGTCAGGGGATCGCGCCGCGCGAGGTCGGCGAGCTCACGCTGGCGCGCCACCATCCCCTCACGGAGGAACATCACCACCGCGGTGGCGACCCACAGCATGGGGATGAGCACGCCGATCCGGGCGACCTGCTCGGCCGTGTCGTCGCGGTAGAGCAGCGGGAGCGCGGCGGCCAGGGTATACAGCGACATGTGCAGCGCGATGACCCGCCTCGACTCGAAGGCATAGGCGGTGAAGACCGCGACGAGGACGAAGAACCACTCATAGACCGGCCCGTGGACGCCCACCGCCCACACGGTGAGCGCGACCTCGGCGCCGGCCAGGACCGGGACGGCGTGAAAGACCCGCTCCGGGATCCTCTCCCACGGCGCGAGCAGGCAGGCCAGGCCCGAGACCAGGGCGAGGGCGATCAGCACGTTGCTGAGCGTCCCGACCCCGGGGTGGCGGAAGAGCAGGTTGGCGGGGATGGAGGCAAGCGCGCCGACGATGAACAGGATGCCGGCGAGCCGGCCTGTCACGGTCCTGCTGACGATCTGGTCACGCGTGTCCAAGGCTTCCGTTCCTTCGAGAAGGTTCTACGCGAGCGACCATAGGCCAGATCACGGCGGAGCGGAGATAAAGCTCTTGGCCTAGGGTCTCCGGCGTGCCGGGCCCCCTGCTCGCCGTCGACGCACCCTCCCTGCTCTACCGGGCGTTTTTTGCCCTACCGAGCTCCATCACCGACGAGGCGGGGCATCCGGTCAACGCCCTGCTCGGCTGCGCCAACCAGGTGCTGTGGGCCATCGAACGCCACGATCCGCGGGCCGTGGTCATGTGCTTCGGGGCGGAGGCGGCGGTCTACCGCAAGGAGCTCTACCCCTCCTACCACGCCGATCGCCCGGAGATGCCCGAGGATCTCGCGCGGCAATGGGCCACGGCTCGCGCGTTCTTCGAGGCGTTCGCATGGCTCGTGCTCGATCACGACACGCTCGAGGCCGACGACCTGCTCGGCAGCCTGGCGGGCATCGAGGCGGCCGCGGGCGGCACGGCCGTGCTGTTCACGGGCGACCGCGACATGTTCCAGTGTGTCGGCGAACGGGTGATCGTCCTCTTTCCCGGCGGCAAGGGCGGCCCGACGGTGATCGACGAGCCCGGCGTACGGGAGCGCTACGGCATCTCACCCGCGCAGGTTCCGGACTTCATCGCCCTGCGCGGCGATCCCTCCGACGGCATTCCCGGCGCGCGGGGCATCGGCGAGAAGACGGCTCGGGAGATCCTTCGCGTCCACGGCTCGCTGGAGAATGCCATCGCCCATGCCGACAGCGAACGGCCGAAGGTGGCGATGACTTTGCGGGATCAGGCGATGCAGCTGCGAGAGTTCAGGGAGATGGCCACGCTGGTGCGGGTGCCCCTCGACAGGCCTGCGGACGGGCCGACCTCCTTCGCCGGTGGTGCCCGGGAGGCGCAGGAGCGGGGCATGGACCGGTTGGCATCTCGCCTGCGCGGGTTGGCCGGGGGCTAGATTCGGGGTCGTCGTGCGTCGTCCATTCCTTGCCCTCACCCTGCTGCTGGTGGCCACGGCCGGCGCGTCGACGGCCCGTGGGGCCGCCACGGTGCCCCCCGCCCCCGTGCCCATCGCCAGCGGATGGGAGCTCAGCTTCGACCACTCCTCGTGGAGTCCCACGACCGTCCCGGGCGTGTTCGACGGCGGGACCGAGCCGAGCACCTTCGCGGGCCGGGTGGGCTGGTACCGCGTCACCTTCACGGGCCCGCGGGCGCCCTCGGGCTACGACTGGGGGCTGCGCTTCGAGAGCGTCCGGCGAGTCGCCGAGGTCTCGCTCAACGGGGTGCCGGTCGGCCGCCACGACGACCCTTACGTGCCCTTCGAGCTGCCCGCGACCGGGCTACGGCCCGGTGCCCGCAACGTCCTCGAGGTGCGGGTCGACAACCGCAAGGACCCCGCCGTGCGTGAGGGATGGTGGAACTGGGGCGGGATCGTCCGCCCTGTCACCCTCGTTCCCCGTGGACGTGTCGCGCTCGAGGACCCGGCGACCCTGACCAGCGGCCTGAGCGGCGGGCGGGCGAGGATGCTGTTCGACGGCTGGCTGCGCAACCGCTCCACCACCACGATCTCCCCGCGCGTCGCGGTCGCCCTGCGCGCCCCGGACGGCACGACGAGCACCGCGACGCGGCGCGCCGTCGGCCTCGCTCCCGGGGAGGTCCGCCGCCTGCGCTTCACGTTCGTCGTCGCGCACCCCCGGCTGTGGGCACCCGACCATCCGGCGCTCTATGACGAGACCGTGGTGACCTCGGCCGACGGTCGTGTCGAGCAGCGCGACCGTCGGCGCGTCGGGATCCGCACCGTCGGAGTGGTCGGAGGGGCACTCGAGCTCAACGGCAGGCCGGTCCAGTTGCGGGGCGCCTCGATCCAGGAGGACGTCAGGGGCCGCGGGCCGGCGCTCACGGATGCCGACATGGACGGGATCGTGGCCAAGCTCAAGGCGCTGCACGCCAACGTCACGCGCGCTCATTACCTCCTCAACGAACGCCTCCTCGACCGCCTCGACCGGGCGGGGATCCTCGTGTGGAGCCAGGCCCCGATCTATCACCGCGACCGCCTGCTGGAGACCGGCGCCCAGCGGGCGGTGGCGCTGGCGACGCTCCGGGGAACGGTCCTCGCCTCCCGCTGGCATCCGTCGATCCTCACCCACTCCGTGGCCAACGAGCTTTCCACGATCCCCGACGAGGTTCCCGGCGTCCGGGCCTACGTCGACAGCGCACGCCGGTTGGTGGGCGATCTCGACCCCACCGTCCCGGCATCGATCGACATGCTCAGCTATCCCGGCTACCCCCGCGCCGAGTCCTACGCGCGCTTCCCGCTGCTGGGCATCAACTCCTACTTCGGGTGGTATCGCGGCAAGGTCGGGCACCCCGTGGGCGACATCGCCGAGCTCGGCCCCTATCTGCAGCGCATGCAGCAGCTGTACCCGGAGTCGGCCAAGGTGCTCACCGAGTTCGGCGCCGAGGCGACCCTGGACGGGCCCGCCGACCGAAAGCAGACCTATGCGTTTCAGGCGGACTTCGTCGACAGGACGCTCAAGATCGTCGAGGACGCGCCCAACATGAGCGGGGCCATCTACTGGACCCTGCAGGAGTTCGCCGTCAAGCCCAACTGGGACGGCGGCGCCGAGATCCCGTCGATCCGGACCGACTCCATCCACAACAAGGGGCTCATCGGCTACGACGGGCGGGTCAAGCCGGCCTGGAAGGTCGCGGAGCGCGAGTTCGCCTCGACGCCGCTCTACTCCGGGCCGGAGGCCACGCGGACGGCGGCACGGCCCGCCGATCCCGTCGGCTGGATGCTCTTGGCGGCCGCCCCCCTGGCGATCCTGGCGATGCTCATGGCCTGCGGCTGGGCGCTGCGCGACATCTGGCGCTACACCCGGCCGCCGCAGGCCCAGGTGCTGGCGCTGCCCAGGCGCCGCGCCGCCTGAGCGGCGCGGGGCCCGGATCAGCCGACCTGCTCAGTCCTTGTCGTCGTTGACGATGTCCTTGGCCTTGTCGGCGGCGTCGCCGACCTTGTCCTTGACCGAGCCCGATGCGCGATCGACCTTGCCCTCGTTCTTGAGGGAGTCGTCGTCGGTGAGCGAGCCTGCCGCTTCCTTCATGCGGCCCTTGGCGTCGTCGAGATCTCCGTCACCCATGTCGTTCTCCTTGATTCGGGGTCCGATCAGGCATACCCGAGAGGGCTAGGGCGTGAACTTGACGGTGATGACGTCGCCGTCGCGCATGGCGTAGTCGCGGCCCTCGAGACGCAGCGTTCCGCGGTCCCGGCCGCCGGCGTAGCCGCCGGCGTCGACCAGCGCATCCCAGCCGATCACCTCCGCGCGGACGAATCCTCTCTGGATGTCGGAATGGATCTGGCCGGCGGCGTGCCACGCGGTGAGGCCGCGGCGCAGGTGCCAGCACTGGGCGGGCTTGTCCTCCCCCGCGGTGTAGAACGCGATCAGGTCGAGGAGCGCGAACGCGCCGTCGACGATCCGGCGCAGCCCGGACTCCGAGCCGCCCATGTCGGCCCGCATCGCGGCGGCGTCCTCGTCTGGAAGCTCCGCGAGCTCTGCTTCCAGACGGCTGGATATCGCCACGGCGACCGCCTGGTGTGAGGCGGCATGCTCGGCGACCGGCGGCGGCACCTCGTCGGCCCGCGCGGGGGGATCCTCGTCCACGTTGGCCACGAAGAGCACGGGCTTGACGGTCAGCGAGCCGAAATCGCGGGCGGCATTGGGGGCGGCCTCGGGCAGGGGCACGGTCCGGACGGGGCGGCCCGCCCGCAGCGCGTCGATGACCTCGCGCAGCCAGGCCTCCTCGGCGACCGCGGTCTTCTCGCCGCCGCGTGCGTCGCGCACGACGCGCGCGTGGCGGCGCTCGGCCTGCTCGAGATCGGCGTAGATCAGCTCCGTCTCGATGATGTCGATGTCGCGAAGCGGGTCGACGTCGCCCTCGGGATGGACGACCCCGGCGTCGTGGTGCGCGCGGACGACATGGATGATCGCGTCGGTCTCGCGGATGTTGGCCAGGAACCGGTTGCCCAGCCCCTCGCCCTTGTGGGCACCCGCCACCAGCCCGGCGATGTCGTGGAAGTCGATGGTGTCCCAGACGAGCTCGGAGGAGTGGACGGTCTCGGCGACCCGCTCGAGCCGCTCGTCGACCACCGGCACCACCGCCACGTTGGGCTCGATGGTGGTGAACGGATAGTTCGCCGCCTCGGCGCCCGCCTTCGTCAGCGCGTTGAACAGCGAGGACTTGCCTGCGTTGGGGAGCCCGACGATTCCGACCTTCATGGCTCGTGGCGTCCGGGCTAGGAGATGCCGAAGCCGACCCGGTGCTGGGGCCGATCGGTCTGCACGTAGACGACGACGGCGAGGTTCACGCGGACCGTGCCGTCCTCGCTCTCGATGTCGTGCCAACCGCCCTCGGGCAGCTGCTTGAGCAGGCTGTCGAGCTCCTTGGACTCCAGGCGCAGCGACAGGCCGCCGCCGAAGAACCCGATCGTGACCTTCTCGGTCGGGCTAGTGGTCATGCGCGGGCTCCACGAGCTCCGTGAGGACGCCGCCGGTGGCGGCCGGGTGCAGGAACGCGACGCGCGAGCCGCGGATGCCGGTTCTGGGCTGCTCGTCGATGAGCCGCAGCCCACTCGCCCGGAGGCGTTCGAGCTCCGCGTCGATGTCGGGTGTCTGGTAGGCCACGTGGTGCAGTCCGGGGCCGCTCTTGGCGAGGAACCTGCCGACCGGCGTCTCCTCGCCCAGAGGCGCCAGCAGCTCGACGTGGTTCTCCCCGATGTCGAGCAGCACGGCCTCGACTCCCTGCTCGGTCACGGTCTCGCGGTGGACGAGCTCGATCGCGAGGTCGCGCTCGTAGAGCGCGAGCGCGACGTCGAGATCCTCGACGGCGACGCCGATGTGGTCGATCCGGGCCAGCACGCCGATGAGGGTAGCCGTACGCTCCCGGCGCCTACGCCGAGTCGTCCAGCGCCGTCGCCGCCGCCACACGCAGGCGCGGCGTCGAACCCATGATGCGGTCGATGTCCTTGCGCTCCAGGACCTCGTGTTCGAGCAACTGGGCGGCGAGCGCCTCGAGCTGATCGCGATGGCCCGTGATGAGGTCGTGGGCCGTGCGCTGGGCGGCGTAGGAGAGCTCGCGCTGCTCCTCGTCGTGGCGCCGGCGCAGGTGATCGGAGATCGCGTTGGGGTCCTGCGCGCGCGTCGGATCCGAGCCCATCGCGTACTCGTGGACCATCGCGTGGGCGATCTCGGCGACACGGCGGACGTCGTCCGCCGCACCCGTGGTGATGGAGGCGAACACGATCTGCTCTGCGACGCGGCCGCCGAGGAGCATCGTCATGAAGTCGATGAGCTCCTCCCGGGTCTTGAGGTACCGGTCCTCGTCGGGCAGGTTCATCGTGTAGCCCAGCGCCCGCCCTCGGGGAACGATCGAGATCTTGTGCAGGCGATCCACGCTGGGCAGCAGCTCACTGCACAGGGCATGGCCGGCCTCGTGGTAGGCGACCACGCGCTTCTCGTGATCGTTGAGCACGCGGCGGGACTGCACGCCGGCGATCACCCGCTCCAGGGCCATGTCGAAGTCGCGCTGCTCGAGCGCGGACCCCTCGCGACGTGCGCAGAAGATCGCCGCCTCGTTGCAGATGTTGGCGAGGTCGGCCCCGGTGAGGCCGCTGGTCTGCTGAGCGACGATCCCGAGATCGACGTCGGCCACGGGCTTGTCGGCGCTGTGGACCTCGAGGATCTGTTCGCGGCCCCTGACGTCGGGCGGCGAGACGAACACCTGGCGGTCGAAGCGGCCCGGGCGCAGCAGGGCGGCGTCGAGCTTCTCGAGGAGGTTGGACGCCGCCATGACGACGACATCCCCGCGGCTGTCGAAGCCGTCCATCTCGACCAGCAGCTGGTTGAGGGTCTGCTCGCGCTCACCCGAGATGTCGTTGCCGCGCTTGCCGCCCACCGCGTCGAGCTCGTCTATGAAGATGATCGCGGGCGCCGCCTTGCGCGCTTCGGCGAACAGCCGGCGGATGCGTGCCGCCCCGAGGCCGGCGAACATCTCGACGAACGAGGCGGCCGACTGGCTGAAGAACTCCGCTCCGGACTCGTGGGCCACCGCCTTGGCGAGCAGGGTCTTGCCGGTTCCGGGGGGGCCGTGCAGCAGGACGCCCTTGGGGACCTTCGCACCGAGCTTGCGAAACGTCTTGGAGTCCTTCAGGAAGGCGACGACCTCCTGGAGCTCCTCCTTGGCGTCCTCCACGCCGGCGATGTCGCTCCAGCCGATCGCCGACTTGGCCGACGGCCTGATCTGCTGCGGCTTGGTCTTGGGCAGCAGCTTGAGCGTCCGCCAGAAGAACCAGATCATCGCCACCATGAACAGCAGCGTCGCCACGCCCGACCACTCGAGAGCGAAGTTCTTGACGTCGTCGAAGAAGCCGTAGGCGAGGAGCATCAGGCTGATTATCGGCCCGCCGCGCCGAGGACTGAGCCCCCGTGGACGGATGGGCCCTCGGCCCGCAGGATCTCGGCCAGGGCGGCGCGGCCCACCTGGAGCTGCCGGGCCGTCGGCTCGCGTGTGCCGAGCACGCGCTGCAGCTCGTGGCCGGGGATGCGCAACAGCCGGGCGGCCGGGCTGTCGTGGTGGCGCTCCGTCCAGCCCAGGAGCTCGGCGGCCGCGGCGAACGACGCGAGCGAGACAACGGAGGTCGCCACCTGGTTGTCGAGCGCCCCGAGGCGCCTAAGCATCGTCAGCCCGGCCAGGTTGGCGGCCAGGAGCGGGGCCATCAGGTGCGAGCCGCAGCGGTCGTGCTCCTTGGCGTGGTCCTCGCTCCCGGTCTCATAGGCCCCGATCGTCTTGTGCTCGGCGCCGTGGTAGGCCGCGACCTCGCCGTTGCGCAGAGCGATCAGGCTCGGTGCCACCGAGACCAGCATCGCCGCCGCCTGGGCTCCGCGGCGCCGCAGCAGGGTCGCCGCCAGCGCGGCGGCGCCCGCACCGGCCACCACGCCGCGGCTCTCGAACGGCAGCCGGGCGCCGGGGAGCGAGCGCCGGGCCAGTGGGATCACCGCCATCGCCTCGGCCATGCCGGCCAGCCCCCGCAGGCCGGGCACCTTGCCGACCCTCGCGCGCAGCCGCGGCTTGGCGCCCGAGGCGACGTGCACCTCGCCGTCGGCTCCGCGGATGGCGGCCGCCCAGTGCCCCGGGCCGTGGACGAGCAGGCCGTTGGCGAGAGCCATCCCGCCCAGCCGCAGGGGCTTGGCGGCCTCAGCCACAGATCTCCCGCGCCATGTCGGCGTAGAACCGGGTGGCGAACTCGAGGTCGCGCACGTCGATGCGCTCGTCGGCGCCGTGCCACAGCGGGCCGACCTCATAGAGGGTCATCTCCCTTTGCGGGAAGAACCCGTAGGCGACGCAGTCGGGAAAGGCCGCGCGCCACGTGCGGGAGTCCGTGAAACCCGGCAGGATGGTCGGCACGAGGCGGGCGCCGGGGTCCTCAGCCTCGATCCACCCGGCGATCGCGTCCATGAGCGGGGTCTGCGCCGGCGATCCGTTGCCGACGACCTCCTCGATGAACTCGATCTCATAGCCCTCGCCGCCGAGCACCTCGTGGATGCGCCGCTCGGCGTCCCCCCGGCCCAGGCCGGGCGGGACGCGGCAGTCGACGTCGATCTCCGCGCGGCTGGGGATCACGTTGATCTTCGCACTCGCGCGGGCGACCGTCGGGGCCAGCGTCACGCCGAGCATCGGCTCGACGACCGTGGCCAGGACAGGGTCGCGCTCGCGCAGCTCCTCGTAGGTCAGGCCCAGGCGCTCGAGCAGCAGCCGTGGGCCCTCGGTGATGTCGAACTCCGGCTGGCGCTCGGACATGCGCGCCAGCAGCGGGGCGACCTTGAGCAGGGCGTTGTCGCCGAGCCGGGGCATGGACGCGTGGGCGGCCACCCCGCTCGTGCGGATGGTGAAGCGAAAGACCCCCTTCTCGGCAATGCACACGGGGTAGAGCCGTTCGTCGCCGTAGGGCACCAACGTGCCCGCGCCCTCGTTGAGCACGTAGTCGCAGCGGACCTTGTCGGGATGCTCCGCGCAGATCCACCGGGCACCCTCCGCTCCCCCGGTCTCCTCGTCGACGAGCACCACGACGAGCAGGTCGCCCTGGCCCCGCCAGCCCTGCTCCGCCATCCGCACGGCGGCACACACCTCGGTCGCGGTCTGCTGCTTCATGTCCTGGGCGCCCCGTCCGAAGACGACGCCGTCAACCTCGTCGGCCGCCCACGGATCGTGGGTCCACTCGCCCGGGTCGGCCAGCACGGTGTCTACGTGCGAGAGCAGGCACAGAGCGGGCCCGCCGCCCCGCCCGCGGAGCCGTGCGACGAGGTTGGGCCGCTCGGGCGTGCGGCCCAGCAGCTCAACGTCGAGGCCGGCCGCCTCGAGCGTCCCCGCCAGGTACTCCTGGGCGCTGCGCTCGTGCCCGGGCGGGTTGACCGTGTTGAAACGGATGAGCTCCTTGAGCAGGGCGACCGGGTCGGTCATCGCCGCTGAGGCTACGCAACCGCCGGCACCGCCGTGGCGACCCCGGCGGACGAACACGACGACGACCGCAGCGCGCAGAGGCGAGGCCCATGGAGCGCGCATACTGGTGCATCGATGTCCGACCAGCTCTTCGAACCCGAGGAACCGCTGCCGCATTCGCCCGCGGCCGATGCGCCGCTACCCGCGCGGATGCGGCCGCAATCGCTCGACGAGGTCGTGGGCCAGGACCACGTCCTGGCCGAGGGCAGCACACTGCGTACGGCGATCGAGCAGGGGCGCCCGTTCTCCATGATCCTCTACGGCCCTCCCGGAACCGGGAAGACGACGCTGGCGCGGATCGTGGCCGTCTCGGCCGATGCCGCCTTCGAGGAGCTGTCCGCGGTGCAGGCCGGCAAGGCCGAGGTCAGGGGGGTCATCGACCGCGCGGCGGAGCGCCGGAGGGGTGGGCGCGCCACGATCTTCTTCCTCGACGAGATCCACCGTTTCAACAAGGCCCAGCAGGATGCGCTCCTGCCGGCGGTGGAGGAGGGGCTCGTCACGCTGATCGGCGCCACGACCGAGAACCCCTACTTCGAGGTCAACTCGGCGCTCCTGTCACGCGCCCAGGTCATCGAGCTGCAGCCGCTGACGCAGGCGGACGTGGACACGCTGCTGCGCCGCGCGCTCGACCGGGGCGAGGTGGGCGAGGCCGATGTCGACGAGGAGGCGATCGCCTTTCTGGCGGCGCGAGCGGGAGGCGACGCGCGCACCGCTCTGGGTGCGCTGGAGCTCGCCGCGGACACGGGAGGCGGGCGCGTCACGCTGGAGGTCGCCGAGGACGCCCTCCAGCGGCGGGCGATCCGCTACGACAGGGCGGGCGACCACCACTACGACACGATCTCGGCCTGGATCAAGGCCACCCGGGGCTCGGACCCCGATGCGTCCCTGTACTACCTCGCGGTCATGCTCGAGGGCGGTGAGGATGCGCGGTTCATCGCCCGCCGCATGGTCATCCTGGCCTCCGAGGACATCGGCAACGCCGATCCGCAGGCGCTGGTCGTCGCGGTCGCCGCCGCCAACGCGGTCGAGCACGTGGGAATGCCCGAGGCGGTGCACGCCATGGCCCAGGCGGCGATCTACCTGTCTCTGGCCCCGAAGTCCAACGCCGCCTACCGTGCGATCGGAGCGGCGCGCGCCCACGTTCGCGAGCACGGCGCGCAGATGCCTCCGGCGGCGGTGCGCAGTGCCGCCTACCCCGGTGCGGCGGCGCTCGGCCGCGGTGGGGGCTATGACTACCCGCACGACAATCCGGACCACCTATCGGCGATGGAGCTGATGCCCGAGGGGCTGGAGGGGGTGCGCTTCTACGAGCCCGATGCGGCCGAGGCGAGCCTCGCGGCGCGGCTGGAGGAGATCCGCCGGGTCCGGGGCAGGTCCGCGGGCTGACGGATGCGCCCTCCCGGAACGGCCTCCCGGGGACGCCCCGGCCACGCCGGCGATTCATGGCAAGATCGGCCGCGATGGTGACCGCGCGACCGCCCGCCCTCGTCTCGCTGAGCCCGGTCACCGGCGCGGTGCTGGGATCCGTGGAGCCGACTCCTCCCGACGGCATCGCGGCCGCCGTCGGTGGAGCGGCGGCCGTGCAGGGGCTGTGGGCCCAGTTGCGGCTGCGCGACCGGGGCCGGTACATGGCGCGCGCGGCGCAGGCCGTGATCGCCGAGCTCGACGAGATCGCCGACCTGATCTGCCTCGAGCAGGGGCGGCCCCGCACCGAGGCGCTGCTGATGGAGGTCCTGCCGGCGATCGACACGCTGCAGTGGCTCGCCGAGGAGGGGCCCGGGGTGCTGGCCGGGGAGAGGGCGCGCGTCTCCCAGCTGCTGTACCCGGGCAAACGGGCGCGATGGACCTACGAGCCCCTGGGGGTGGTGGCCGTGCTCGGGCCGGCGGCGGAGCCCTTCGCCACCCCTCTGGGCGATGTCGCGGTCGCGCTCATGGCGGGCAACGGCGTGGTGCTCAAGCCATCGCCGCTGGCGGTGCTCGCCGGCCAGCGGATCGTCCGCCTGTTCGCGCGGGCGGGCCTGCCCGAGGGCCTGCTGCGCATCGTCCACGGCCACGCCGACACGGGCCGGGCGCTCGTCGACGCGCCGGTCGCCCAGGTGCGCTTCACGGGGTCGCCGGCGGCGGGCCGCGACGTCGGCGAGGCGTGCGCCAGCTCGCTCAAGCGCAGCGTGGTCGACACGGGCGGACGCGACACGGCGCTCGTCCTCGCCGACGCGCCCCTCAGGCGCGCCGTGCGCGGCGTGTCGTGGGCAGCGTTCGCCAACGCGGGGCAGAGCGGCGGCAGCGTCGAGCGGGCCATCGTCCTGCGTGAGGTGGCCGAGCCGTTCGTCACGGGCGTGGTCGCCGCGGCGCAGGCGCTGCGGGTCGGCGACCCCCGGGAGGACGGCGTCGACGTGGGCCCGCTGCTGGCCGACGACCGCCGGGGGCGCGTGCTCGAGCTGCTCGGGGAGGCGCAGGAGGCCGGGGCCATCCTGCGCTGTGGAGGGGCGGTCCAGGTGGCCGGTATGACCGGGCCGTTCGTCGCTCCGGCCGTCCTGACCGGCGTGACCCCGTCGATGCGCATCGCGCGCGAGGAGGTCCCGGGACCGGTGCTCTCGGTCGAGATCGTCGACACCGAGGACCAGGCGATCGCCGCGGCCAACCGCGACGACGCCGGCCTGGGCGCCTCGGTGTGGACGGCCGACCGCTACAAGGGCACCCGGATCGCCCGGGAGCTGCGGGTCGGGATGGTGTGGATGAACGACCACACGGTCCAGCGCGGCGCACCGCAGATCCCGTGGGGCGGCACGCGGGGGTCCGGGATCGGCCGCGCCCGGGGCGCAGTCGCGCTGCGCACCTGCGCCGAGCCCAAGGCGATCACCTGGGACCCACCCGCCGGGCGTGCATTCTGGTGGCATCCCTACGACACGGCGCTCGGCGGCGCGGCGCGCGCGCTCGCCCTGCTGCGCTCCGTCCGCGACGCGGATCGCGAGCGGGCGTTCAAGCAGGGCGGCGGGCCCCTGCTGCGGGTGGCGGGACGAACCGCGCGGGCGCTGCGGCGGGGGTAGGAACGTCCGCGGCCCGCGGCTAGCCTTCAGGGCGATGCCTGCCGCCGCCTACGCCGGGAAGGAATGCGTCTGTCAGTACCGCCGCGGGATCTGCGATCAGACCTGTGTGCGCGACATGCTCGACACGCCGTTCTACATCGCGTGCCTCAAGCTCAAGGGGCGGCGCTGCACGGTGGTCGGGGGCGGGGGAATCGGGCTGGAGAAGGTCGAGGGACTGCTCGCCTGCGACGGCGACGTCACGATCGTCTCACCCGACGCGGGGCCCGAGCTCGAGCGGCTGGCCGCCGAGGGGTCCATCCGCTGGGAGCGGCGCGGCTACGCGGGGGCTGCGGACCTCGAGGGCGTCTTCATGGTCATCGCCTGCACCGACTCGACCGACGTCAACATCCGCGTCTACGAGGAGGCGGAGCGGCGGGCGATGCTCGTCAACATCGTCGACGTTCCCCCGCTGTGCAACTTCATCCTCCCCGCCATCGTCCGCACGGGTCCCCTGGCGATCGCCATCTCGACGGCCGGCGCCTCACCCGCCCTGGCCAAGCGCATGAAGCGCGAGGTCGGTGAGCTGTTCGGCGAGGAGTACGCGCAGCTGGCGATCATGCTCAACGAGGTCCGCGGTTGGGCCAAGGGGACGCTGCCCACCTACCAGGACCGCAAGGCGTTCTTCGAGTCCATCGTCAACGGCGACCCCGACCCCGTGCAGCTGCTGCGCGCCGGCGACCCCCGGGCCGTACGCGATCTGATCACCGCCGCGCAGGCCGTGGCGGCGTGACCAGCCCTCTGACCCACCTCGACGAGGGCGGGGCGACGCGGATGGTCGACGTCGGCGGCAAGGAGGTGGTCGCGCGGCGCGCCCTCGCCCGGGCCACCGTCCGCATGTCGCGGGAGACCGCGGCCGCCGTGGCCGCCGGCGACGCGCCCAAGGGGGACGTGCTGGGCACGGCGCGCATCGCCGGGATCCAGGCCGCCAAGCGCACGAGCGAGCTGATCCCGCTCTGCCACCCGCTGGCCCTCGACCACGTCGACGTGAGCTGTCGCGTCGTGGAGGATGCCGTGATCGTCGAGGCCGGCGCGTCGGTCACCGCGCGCACCGGCGTGGAGATGGAGGCGATGACGGCGGCGGCCGTGGCCGCCCTGACCGTCTATGACATGGTCAAGGGCCTGGAGCGCGGCGTCAGGATCGAATCCGTCGAGCTGAGGGAGAAGAGCGGTGGCCGCAGCGGCCCCTGGACCCGCGACTGAGGCCGGGGGCTCCGCCGTCACCCGCCTGCGTGAGCGGCTGGCGCCACTCGCCGACCTCAACGGGCTGCTCGGCCTCCTGCAGTACGACCAGGAGACGACGATGCCCGAGGCCGGGGCGGCCGGGCGAGGCGAGCAGATGGCCACCGTCAGCGGCCTCGTGCACGAGGGCATGGCCGCACCCGAGGTCCACGAGCTGCTCGAGGAGGCCGCGCACGAGGAGCTCGTGGCTGACGACGCCGCGCTCCTGCGCGTCGTCCGTCGCGAGGCCGAGAAGGCCACCCGGGTGCCGGCGGGGCTGGTCAAGGAGCTGGCGCTGGCGGCCAGCGCCGGACAGGACGCGTGGGCGCGGGCGCGGGCGGACGACGACTTCGCGGCGTTTCTGCCGTTTCTGGAGCGCAACGTCGAGCTGCGGAGCCAGTACGCAGCGTGCTTCGACGTCGCCGAGCCCTATGACGCGCTGCTCGACGACTTCGAGCCGGGGATGCTGACGGAGGAGGTCCGCAGCGCCTTCGCACCGCTGCGCGCCGAGATGCCCGCGCTCGTGGCGGCCGCCGCCGAACGGTCTCCCGGCCGCCTGAGCGGGACGTTCACCGCCGACGGGCAACGCCGGGCGGTCGAGCACATCCTCCACCGGGTGGGCTTCGACGACCGGTCGTGGCGGCTGGGGGTGTCCGCCCATCCGTTCAGCGTCGCCCCCGGCCACGGCGACACGCGCATCACGACGCGCTTCACCGAGGACTCGCTCGAGAGCGTGCTGAGCTCGCTGCACGAGTTCGGCCACGGCCTCTACGAGGCGCAGGTCGATCCGGCCCTCGCCCGCTCGCCGTTGGGCCATGGGGTCTCGATGGCGGTCCACGAGAGCCAGAGCCGTCTGTGGGAGATCTTCGTCGGCATGAACGCGGGGTTCTGGCGGGGGGCGTGGCCCGGGTTCGTCGACGCGCTGGGCGGGCCTCCGGACGGCCTGGGCCCCGAGGGCTTCGTGGCCGCCCTCGCATCCGTCGAGCCCTCGCTCATCCGGGTGCAGGCCGATCCCGTCAGCTACCCGCTGCACATCCTCCTGCGCTTCGATCTCGAGCAGGCTCTGTTCTCCGAGGACCTCGCCGCGAGCGACCTGCCCGGGGCGTGGCGCGACGGCATGCGCTCGCTGCTGGGCATCGAGGTGCCCGACGACCGTCGCGGCGTCCTGCAGGACATGCACTGGAGCTTCGGCGCGTTCGGCTACTTCCCGACCTACGCGCTGGGGACCCTGCTGGCCGCACAGCTGTGGGAGCTCGCGCGCGCGGCGCTTCCCGAGCTCGACGCCCAGCTCGAGGCGGGGGAGCTCGCGCCGCTGCGCGATTGGCTGGGAGAGACCGTCCACCGCCACGGCAGGCGCATGGAGCCTCGCGAGCTGATCCGCGCCGCGACGGGCGGCGAGCTCGACGCCGGTCCCTACCTCGCCTACGCCCGGGCCCGCGCGACCGGCACGCTGCCCCAGTAGGTTCTGAGCGCGTGCGGACCGCCGTGCTCACCATCTCCACGTCGGTCTCGCGGCGCGACGCCGAGGACGAATCCGGTCCCCTGCTGGCCCGGCTCGCCGACGCGGCCGGCGCCGACGTCATCGCGATGGAGGTCGTGCCCGACGACCTCGCGCTGATCGAGGACCGCCTGCGCCACTTCGTCGACGAGGACATGCGGCTGCTCCTCACCACGGGGGGAACCGGCCTGACGCCCGACGACGTGACGCCCGAGGCGACCAGCCTCGTCATCCAGCGCCCGGCTCCGGGCATCGCCGAGGCGATGCGGGCGGAGTCCATGCGCCACACCCCGATGGGAATGCTCTCGCGCGGCCTGGCCGGCGTGTGCGGGCGCACCCTCATCGTCAACTTCCCCGGGAGCCCGCGTGCCGTGCAGCAGCTCTTCGGGGTCCTGGCCCCGGTCCTGGACCATGCCGTCGCCACCCTCGACGGACACGCCCGCCATTGAGCTCGACGGGCTCGAGCGCCGCTACGGCGAGCGCGTCGCGCTCGCCGGCGTCTCGCTGACCCTCCCGCGTGGCGCGGTCCTCGCCGTCCTCGGGCCCAACGGCGCCGGTAAATCCACGCTGCTGAGGGTGCTGGCGACCCTGCTGCGCCCGCACGGCGGGACCGTCAAGGTCCTCGGCGAGGACCTTCCGGGTGGCGCCTGGAAGGTGCGGGGCCGGATCGGCTACCTCGGCCACCAGCCCCTGCTCTACCGCGACCTGAGCGCGCGTGAGAACCTGCTGCTGCACGCCCGGCTGCACCGCGTCGCGCGGGTGCGCGTCGACGAGATGCTCGATGCGGTGGGACTGACCCGGCGGGCCGAGGACCCCCTGCACACGTTCTCGCGCGGCATGGTGCAGCGCTGCTCCGTGGCCCGGACCGTTCTTCACGACCCCGACCTGGTGCTGCTCGACGAACCGCGGGCGAACCTCGATCCCGCGGCGGCGGAGATCATCGAGCCGCTGCTCGAAGGCCGCACGCGGGTCATGACCAGCCACGACCCGCGCGACGCCGAGCGCGCCGAGGTCGTCCTGGGGCTGCGGGAGGGCCACCCGCATGCGATCGACGGGTTGTACGCCGTTCCGGCGCACGCGGGGACGGCGCCCCGCGCGGATCGCCGAACGCAGGACGGCGCGAGGTGACCCCCCTGTCGGCCCTGCTGCGCAAGGAGCTGCGGCTCGAGTGGCGCACGCGGGAGGCGGTCCCCGCGATGGCGCTGTTCAGCGTCACGACGTTCGTCGTGTTTCATTTCGGCCTGCAGCGCGACGCCGTCGACGGGGCGCTCGCCGCAGGGGTCCTCTGGGTCACGCTGCTGTTCGCGGCGATGCTCGGAGCCAACCGCCTGTTCGTCTCGGATTCCGAAGACGGCGCTCTGGAGGGCATCCTGCTCGCCCCGATCGACCGCACCGCGCTCTACGCCGCGAAGGCGATCGCCTTCGCGGCGTACCTGGCGATCGTCGAGATCGTGGCGGTGCCGGCCTTCTACCTGCTGCTGCTCGGCCCGTCGGCGGGCGGGGCCGTCCCCGGCCTGCTGGCCGTGCTCGGACTGGCCGACATCGGCATCGCGCTGACCGGCACGCTGGTCTCCGGGCTGGCCACCCGGACCCGTTCCCGCGATCTGCTCGTCTCGCTGCTCGGCCTTCCGCTGCTGATGCCCGTGATCATCGCGGCAGCCCGGGCCACCACCCCGCTGCTCGCCGCCGCCGGCCCAGGAGACCTGCCAGGCCGGTGGCTGGCGGTACTCGCCCTGTACGATCTGGTCATCGGGTTGATCGCCCTCGCGGTCTTCGACTTCCTCCTGGAGGACTAGGCACCAACTGTGTACGGCAAGGGCCTGCGCACCCTCTCCATCGCCACCGCACTCACGCTGACCGGGGCCTTCGCCCTGGCGCTCTTCTACGCGCCGATGGACGCCGACCAGGGATTCCTCCAGAAGATCTTCTACCTGCACGTGCCCATGGCGATCGTCTCGCTGTGCGGGTTCGTGGCCGGGGGCGTCTTCGCGATCCAGCATCTGCGGTCGGGCGACCGCCGGCACGACCTGCGCTCCTACGTCGCCATCCACATGTCGCTGATCCTGGGGGTCGGGACTCTGGTCACCGGCTCGATCTGGGCGCGAGCCTCGTGGGGGCACTGGTGGCTGTGGGACGAGCCCACGCTGGTGTCGTTCCTGATCGTCTTCCTGCTCTACGCCTGCTATCAGCCTCTGCGCTTCGCGATCGAGGACCCCGACCGCCAGGCGCGCTACGCATCGGTGTTCGCGATCGTGGCCGGCGCGTTCGTCCCGCTGAACTTCATGGTCGTGCGGATGGCCCAGCAGAAGGTGCACCCCCGCGTGCTCAGTGCCTCGTCGAACCTCCCCGGCGAGATGTGGCTGGTGTTCATCGTCTCGCTGCTCGGGATGACGCTGCTCTACATCACGCTGTGGCGCTATGAGATGGCGGCCAAGAACGTGCGGGGGCAGATCCGCAAGCTGCGCCGGCGACTGGGCGCCGACGTCGTAGCGGGCCGATCGGCGGCGCCGCAGTGATCGCCGCCAACACCCTCCCCGACAACTCGGGCTATGTCGCGGCCGCGTACCTCGTGTTCCTCGCCCTCCTGCTCGTCTACGTCTCCATCATGGCCATCCGGCTGGCGCGCGTGGAACGCGAGCTCGTCGAGCTGAACGCCGACACGGAGGGCCGGGCATGAGCGAGCTGTTGCTGCTGGGCGTGTCGCACAAGACCGCCCCGGTCGCCCTGCGCGAGCGCCTGGCCCTGACCAACACCGGGATCGAGCGCTTCCTGCGGGAGGTCGTCTCGCTGCCCGAGGTCCGCGAGGCCGCGGCCATCTCGACCTGCAATCGCACCGAGCTCTACCTCGTCGTGGGCGACCCGGTGGCCGCCGAGAGCGCGGTGCTCGGCCGCCTGGCGACGGGCGCCGGCATCCGGCTCACCGAGCTCGCGGACGTCATCTACTCGCCGCGCAACTGCGACGCCGCGCGGCAGCTCTTCCGCGTCACCTCCGGCCTCGAATCGATGATCGTCGGCGAGAGCGAGGTCCAGGGTCAGGTCCGCCGCTCCTACGAGCTCGCGCTCGAGGCCGGGGTCACGGGGCCGATGACCAACCGGCTGTTCACCACGGCCCTGACGACGGGCAAGCGCGTGCGCTCGGAGACCCGGATCTCCCGCGGCCGCGCGAGCATCTCCTCCGTGGCCGTCGATCTCGCGGCCGATGTCGTCGGGCAGCTCGCAGATCGCCACGTCGTGATCATCGGCGCCGGCGAGACGAGCGAGCTGACCGCCCAGGCGCTCGCCGTGCACGGGGTGCGGACGGTCTTCGTGGCCAATCGCCACGCCGCCCGTGCCCGCTCCGTCGCCGCGCGCTTCGGAGGGGCCGTCGTCTCCCTCGACGCCCTGCCGGCCCAGCTCGAGGCCGCCGACATCGTCGTCTCCTCGACCTCCTCGCCCCATCCGATCGTGGAGTCGGCCGAGCTGGCCGAGGTCATGCGCGCGCGCGACGGCCGGCCGCTGGTGTTGATCGACATCGCCGTTCCCCGCGATATCGACCCGGCCTGCGCCGACCTGGCCGGTGTCTCCCTCTACGACATCGACGACCTGCAGGGCGTCGTGGCCCGGACGCTCGCGGTGCGCGCGGGGGAGGCCGCCCGCGCCGAGGAGATCGTCGAGGAGGAGATCCAGCGCTTCGCCGGGTTCCTGGGCGGCATGGAGGTCCTGCCCACCGTGGCCGCTCTGCGCGCGCACGCCGACGAGATCGTCGACACGGTGCTGGCCGAGAACGCCGGCCGGTGGGAGAGCGCATCGCCGCGCGATCTCAACCGCGTCGAGGCGATCGCGCGCGCCAGCGTCAACCGCCTGCTGCACGAGCCCACGATCCGCCTGCGGACGATGGGGGCGGGCTCCAGCCATGGGCGGCTGGCACTCCTGCGCGAGCTCTTCGGGCTCCAACGGGGCGACGAGTCCGACGAGAACTCCGAGAACATCCGGTATCTGTACCCACCCACCCCGTGATCATCGGCACACGCGGCAGCGCGCTGGCGCTGGCGCAGGCGCGGCCGCTGGCGCAGGCGCTGGGCGGGGAGCTGGTCGTGATCGCGACGAGCGGCGACCGCGACCGCGCGGCGGGCGACAAGGGCCGCTGGGTGGGCGAGCTCGAGCGCGCCCTGCTGTGCGGCGACATCGACGTCGCCGTGCACTCGGCCAAGGACGTCCCGGCCGAGATCGCGGAGGGCACCGAGCTGTTGGCATCCCCCCCGCGCGCCGACCCGCGCGATGCGCTGTGCGGCGCGGCGTCGCTCGGGGCGTTGCGCGAGGGCGCGCGCGTGGGCACGGCCTCGCTGCGCCGCGAGGCGCAGCTGCGGGCGCTGCGGCCCGACCTCGAGGTGGCCGAGCTGCGCGGCAACGTGGACACGCGGCTGCGCCGGCTCCACGACGGCGAGTTCGATGCGATCGTCCTGGCCGCCGCCGGCTTGCAACGACTGGGGCGCGAACGGGAGGGCAACGCGCTCGACGACCTCGTCCCCGCCGCCGGCCAGGGGATCCTCGCGCTGCAGGCCAGGGCCGGAGAGCATCCGGCGATCGCGGGCGACGAGGCCGCGACGACCGCTCTCTCCTGCGAGCGGGCGCTGGTCCGCGCTCTGGCCGCCGACTGCGAGACCCCGGTCGGTGCGCTCGCCGAGGTGGTCGGCACCGGCCTGCGGCTGCGGGCGTTCGTCGGCACCCCCGACGGCTCGGCCTGGGTCCGTGACGAGCTCGTGGGCAGCTCCGCCGAGCCGCTGGGGGCGGAGGTGGGCCGCCGGCTGCTCGCCGCGGGCGCGGCGGAGATCCTCGGACGTTGACCGGCCGGGTGTATCTCGTCGGTGCCGGGCCCGGCGACGCCGGGCTGCTGACGCTCCGCGGGCTCGAGATCCTGCGGGCGGCCGACGTCGTCCTGTGCGACAACCTGGTCGGGCCAGGCATCCGGGCGATGGTGAGCGGCGAGCTCGTCGACGTCGGCAAGGTCGGCGGCGGGGCGCAGGTCCCGCAGGAGGAGACCGAGCGGTTGATGGTCGAGCATGCACGGGCGGGCCGCGCGGTCGTGCGCCTCAAGGGAGGTGACCCGTTCGTCTTCGGCCGCGGTGGGGAGGAGGCCCAGGTCTGCGCGCGGCACGGGATCCCGTTCGAGGTGGTGCCCGGCGTGACCGCGGGCGTCGCGGCCACCGCCTCGGCCGGCATTCCGGTGACCCAGCGCGGGATGGCGCTCGGCGTCGCGTTCGTCACCGCTCGCGATTCGGGCGGCGAGCCGCCCGATCTCGACGCGCTCGCGCGCTTCCCCGGGACGCTGGTGTTCTACATGGGCATCCGGAGCCTGCCGGAGATCGCCGCGGGGCTGATCGCCGGCGGCCGCGCGGCCGGCGAGCCGGCGGCGGTGATCGAGCGAGGCACCTTGCCCGGGCAGCGCGTCGTGCGTGGGGCGCTCTCGCAGATCGTCCAGCGGGCCGCCGAGGAGGGGATCAGGGCGCCGGCGATCACGGTCGTCGGCGCCGTCGCCGGACTCGACCTGACCTGGCCGGCGCCCCTGACCGGCCGCACGATCGCGGTGACGCGAGCGCGGCCGCAAGCGAGCGCGCTCGCGGCCCGGCTGCGCGAGCTGGGGGCCACGGTCGTGGAGGCACCGGCGATTCGGATCGAGTCCCTCGACGTGTCGCTCCCCGACCTGTCGGGCTACGACCTCCTGTGCCTGACCTCACCGAACGGGGTGAAGCGGCTCTTCGAGCTCGTGCGCGACGCCCGGGGGTTGACCGGCCCGCGAATCGCCGCGATCGGCCCCGGCACGGCGGCGGCGCTGCGCGAGGCAGGCATCGAGGCCGACGTGGTCCCGGCCCGTTCGGTCGCGGAGGGCCTCGTCTCCGCACTGGCCGACCTCGACGTTCGGCGGGCGCTGGTCGTTCGCGGTGAGGAGGGCCGCGACGTCCTCCCCGATTCGCTGCGCGAGCGCGGCGCGGAGGTGGATGTCGTCGCCGTGTACCGCACGGTGGCCGAGCCACTCTCCGAAGAGGCCCGCCGCGCCGCGCTGGGCGCCGACGATCTCGTCTTCGCGTCGGCCTCCGCAGCCCGCGCGTTTCACCTCGGGGCCGGGACGCTGGACGGGCCGCGGATCGTCTCGATCGGCCCTGCCACCTCCGCCGCGATACGCGAGCTCGGCTTCGAGCCCGCGCTCGAGGCCGCCGAGCACACGCCCGACGGCATCGTCGCCGCCCTCCTGGCGTCAGGCCCGCCGACGTAGGCGAACGTCCGGTTGGCCTCCTGGGGTCAGGCCCGCCGACGTAGGCGAACGTCCGGTTGGCCTCCTGGCGTCAGGCCCGCCGACGTAGGCGAACGTCCAGTTGACCAGCCCAGGGGAG
Organism: Solirubrobacterales bacterium; assembly: GCA_038199185.1. Taxonomy (GTDB): domain Bacteria; phylum Actinomycetota; class Thermoleophilia; order Solirubrobacterales; family Solirubrobacteraceae; genus BP-464. Next base: position 144 of record JBBPZE010000105.1, on the reverse strand, counting down.
GGTGGATTGGACGTTCGACGATGGGCGGGCGGGGCGCATCAACCGGCCGAGGGTGGCTCGCCACCGGTCGGGATGCCGGGCATGTGATCCTCGCCCCGGCGCGGCTGCGCCTCGCCCTCTGGGTCCTCCTCGGTCGTTCCCAGC
>JBBPZE010000104.1:0-15629 GCA_038199185.1 Solirubrobacterales bacterium | reverse complement strand
TCGATCAGCTCCCCAAGCTCTACGGCGAGGCGGGCGCCAACCTGGTGGCCGACGGCCAGGCGTGGTGCGACGGCGTCAACGCCTACATCGCCGCCGCCAAGCTCAACCCCCTCCTGATGCCCGCGGAGTACGCGGCGATAGGCAGGCCCGCCGGCCCCGAGAACTTCAAGCCCACCGACATCGTCAACGGCGCCTCGCTGATCGGAGCCATGCTCGGCGTCGGCGGCGGCGACGAGCTCGACCAGCTCGGGCGGCTGATGGCCGACATGAAACGCTTCGGCGCCAAGCGGGGCATGCAGATCTGGGCCGACTTCCGTAGCGCGGACGACCCGGAGGCGCCGCTGACCGATCACGGGCCCAACCGCTTCCCCTACGGCCAGATCCCGAGACGGCCGCTGACCGGCAGCGTCGCCCTGCCCGATCCCGGCTCGCTGAAGTTCGTCTCCACGCAGGTGGGCAGGCCCGACACGACGTCCGCCCGCAGCGCCCCCGGCGTGCTGAAGGGCCTGCTGCGCTTTCCCACCAGCGACTCCAACGCGCTGCTCGTCTCCGCCAAGCGGTCGCAGAGCGGCCATCCCCTGGCGGTCTTCGGCACTCAGGCCGCCTACTTCGAGCCCGAGATCTGGTGGAGCGTCGAGGCCCACGGCCCCGGATTCGACGTGCGCGGCACGAACATCCCCGGCACCGGCCCGTACGTCGAGATCGGTCGCGGGCGCGACTACGCGTGGAGCGCGACGTCCGCCGGCCAGGACATCGTCGACGTCTTCGCGGTCGATCTCTGCAACGCCGACGGATCGAAGGCCACGATCGACTCCATGTCCTACGTCTACCGGGGGCGCTGTGAGCCGATGGAGACGCTCGATCGCAGCGAGAGTTGGACGCCGAGCCTCGGCGACCAGACGCCGGGCGGGAGCGCCACGTTCCGGGTGCTGCGCACGAAGGTCGGCCTCCTCGCCGCCCGCGCAACGATCAGGGGCACGCCGGTGGCCTACACGCGCCTGCGCTCCACCTATAAGCACGAGCTCGACTCCGCGCCGGGATTTCAGGAGTGGAACGACCCCGCCAAGATCCACAACGTGGGCGACTTCCAGCGCTCGGCGATGAAGGTCGGCTACACCTTCAACTGGTTCTACGCCGACGACCGCGACATCGGCTACATCAACACGGGAGCCAACCCGATCCGTCCCCGGGGCGTCAACGGCCTGCTGCCGATCCGCTGGTCGCCGAGAACCGAGTGGAAGGGCTTCGACCCCGAGACCAACCTGGCCACCTATCAGCCGATGAACCAGCGTCCGCAGGCGATCAACCAGCCCTACATCGTCAGCTGGAACAACAAGCAGGCACGCCACTGCTGCGGCGGCTCGGAGTACACCCCACTGTGGCGCTCCACGCTGATCAGCGACCGGATCTCCCAGCAGCTCAAGACGGGCAAGGTGGCCCTCGCCGACGCCGTCGACACGGTGGAGAACGCCGCCACGATGGACCTGCGCGGCGACAAGATGCTTCCCTGGGCGCTGAGAATCGTCGGCACCCCCAAGGACCCCAGGCTGGCGGCAGCCACGAACACGCTGCGTGACTGGGTGGCGAGCGGCTCGCACCGCCTCGACCGCGACAGGGACGGGCGATATGAGCAGTCCGACGCCGTCGAGCTCATGGACGCCTGGTTCACGACCCTGCCGCGCGCGGTCTTCGAGCCGCGCATGGGCAAGGCGCTGTTCGCCCGCTATGACTCACACCTGCTGCCCGACGTCCCCAACTCGTTTCACGGCGACATCCACCGGCACCTCGGCTCCTCGTGGGAGGAGGGCTGGTGGGGCTTCGTCCAGAAGGACCTGCGCACGGTGCTGAGTCCCAGAAGAGTCAGGGGACGCTGGCACGCGAAGTGGTGCGGCAGGGGTAACCTCGCGCGGTGCCGCACCGCGCTGACCGCATCCCTGCGGGCGGCGCTGGCCGTCGATCCCGCCAAGCTCTACGAGGACCCGACGCTGGCCGTCGAGGACTGCGGCATCATGGACCGCCAGGCCTGCTACGACGCCATCCGCTTCAAGCCGCTCGGAGCCGTGAGCCAGCCCATGATCCCCTGGCAGAACCGGCCCACCCAACAGCAGGTCGTCGAGGTGCTCGGGCACCGGCCGCGCTGACGGGTGGCCTGGGTCGAGACCACCAGCCCGCATTTCAGCGCGCGTCACGAGGAGCACGACGCCCAGGACGTCGTCGGCGTGCTCGAGTTGCTCGAGGGTACGCGAGACCGGCTCGGCGACGCCTTCGCCACGCTCCCCGACAACGTCGCGGTCATCGTGCACGGCGGACCGATCTCGCTGTCGCTCGCCCAGCCCTACCTGCCCATCATCCGCCGGCTGACCGCGCCTGCCGCCCGCCGCTATCTCGTCGGTTGGTTCCAGCGCGGCGAGATCCACGTGCTCGCGCCGCGCGTGCTCGAGGCGCGCGCCTCCAACGTGCCGGGCTCCCGGGAGATGAACCTGCTGGCGCCGGCCGCGCTGTACACCCAGCTGGCGGTCGGGGCGAGCAGCGAGCGCCTGCCTCCCCCCTTCCGGCCCGGCTCGTTCGTGCGCTACGTCCGCTGGGCGTGGCTGGCGGCCGGAGCGGCGCAGTACTTCAGCGGGCAGACCGCCTTCACCCGGCCCGCGATCGCGCGACGCCTCCACGAGGGGGGTAAACCCGACTTCCCTCCGGGCATCCGCGACGCCCAGCTTCTGGGGGGGACGCTGGTCGACCTCATCGCCCGCGAGCAGGGCGAGACGGCGGCGGCCCGTCTGGCGGTCGACCTGCATCCCGCGGGCCCGCGGGAGGCGCTCGTCGACGTGTTCGGGGGCCGGCCGCTGGCCCACACGGAGCGCACCTGGCGAGCGCATTTGGCGAAGATCGCCGCCGCCCAGCCTCGCCGGTGACGAGGGCTTCGCGGTGGCGGCCTCTACCTCAGGACGTCGGTGCCCAGCCAGGCGATGAGCGCAACGAGCGCGACGCCGAGCAGCAGCCCGAGCAGGACGCGGTAGGGGCCGGTCGGAGGCCGGCCCGCCCCGGCCGGATCGACGATCTCGGCCTCCAGCAGGACCTCGCGTGCCGTCGAAGCTCCGGAGGCGGGGACCATGACGTCGCGGGGGCCGGCGGCGAGCATGTCGGGAACGTCGAACCCGCGCGTACGCTGCAGGAGGCTGGGCACGCCCTCCTCGAGCAGCAGTCCCTGGATGAGCTCGGCCTCGGCCTGATGCCGAGCGCCCGCGACGCGCACCAGTTCGCCCTCCGTGTACTGCGGCTTGACCTTGCGGGCGCGCTCGTGGCGGTCGGTGACCGGCGCGTCGACGCCGGTGCGTCCGGCGTAGACGAGCGGCATGCCGCACTTCGGGCAGAAGCGCTCGTCGAGCCGGTGCGTCGACGCGCACGTCGGACAGACGAGTGGCTCGGTGCTCACCCGAGCCCCACCTCGGTGACCTCGCCACCCTCGATGCGATAGGAGCGGACCACCGGATCTGCGTCCCTCGCCAGTCCGACGATGATCCACTCGACCCCGGGCCAGTTCGCCGCGAACGTGATGTCGGTCTGTGAGGGGTAGGGCTCCGAGCGCGTGTGCGAGTGATACACCGCGCCGAGATCGCCACCGGCGTCTTCGAAGCGCTGCGTGGCCAGCAGCAGGTCGCGCCCGTCGATGTTGAAGCGAAACGGGCTGGCCTCGGTGTTGGCCGTCTCGACCACCTCGTAGGCGGTTCCCTCCCGGGTCCCCACGAGACCGCAGCACTCGCGGGGCGCGTCGCGGCGCGCGTGCTCGACGATCTGCTCAAGCAGGTCGGCCGCGATGTTCACTACTCCGACGGCGGCTTGGCCACGGAGGCCTCGACCGGCTCGGACGCCCGGGATGACTCGACCGGCTCGGGCACGCTCGCCTCGACCGGCTGGGCCGCCGCGGGCTCCATCGGGGTGTACGACGGCGTGTCCGCCGGGATCTGGTCGTGGTCGTCGCCGCTCAGCGACTCCTTGAACTCGCGCATGCCACGGCCGACCGAGCGTCCGACCTCCGGCAGCTTCTTGGGCCCGAGGACGATCAGGGCGATGATGAGGATGATGATGAGCTCGGGGGCGCCGAGGTTGGGCATGTTGCTCCTAGGGGGTTACCACCAGAGGGTGGACTCGAGGTTCTCGATCTCTGCCAGCGGCCGCGTATAGATGCCCGAGGACAGGTACTTCCACCCATCGTCGCAGACGACGAACACCACGTTGCCCTCGTCGAGCTCGCCGGCGATGCGCACGGCGATCGCGGCGATCGCGCCGGAGGAGACGCCCGCGAACACGCCCTCTTCGTCAAGGAGCCTGCGCGTCCATGTGATCGCGTCGGAGTTGGTGACGAAGATCTTGCGGTCCAGCAGCGACAGGTCGATGATCGGCGGGATGAAGCCGTCGTCCAGCGAGCGGAGGCCCTGGACGGGCTCGCCCTGCATCGGCTCGGCGGCCACGATCTTCACGGCGTCGCCCAGCTCCTCCTTGAAGCGCCGGGCGTGGCCCATGAGCGTGCCGCCCGTGCCCAGGCCGGCGACGAACGAAGCGACCTCGCCGTCGAGCTCCTCGAGGATCTCCTTGGCCGTCCCGTGGTAGTGCGCAGCGGGGTTGGCCTCGTTGCCGTACTGGTAGGGCATGTAGTAGGACGCGTCGTTCCCGGCCATCTCCAGCGCCATGGCGACAGCGCCGTTTGAACCCTGGTCGCCGGGGGAGGAGACGATCTCCGCCCCGTACATCTCCAGCAGCTGCGTGCGCTCCGGCGTGACGTTGTCGGGCATCACGACCTTCAGCGGGTATCCCTTGCGCGAGCAGATCATCGCCAGCGAGATACCCGTGTTGCCCGACGTCGGCTCGAGGATGGTCTGACCAGGGCGGATGAGGCCTTTCTCCTCGGCGTCCTCGATCATCGCGCGGGCAACGCGGTCCTTGACCGAGCCCGTGGGATTGAACGATTCCATCTTGGCCCAGATGCGAACTCCGGGCTTGGGGCTCAGCCGCCTGAGCTCGACCAGGGGGGTGTTGCCGATCGCCGCGACGATGTCCTCGTAGCGGCCGCCGCACGGGCGATTTCGGAGGGGGAGGCCCGCCATGACTTCACAAAGTGTAGCGAGGGAGACGGGCCGGGTGCTTAGCCCGAGCCACCGGCCATCGCAGGCAGAATCACCAGCGTGTCGCCGTCGGCGACGGCGGTATCGAGCCCGTCGAGCACCCGGACGTCCTCGTCGTTGAGGTAGACGTTGACGTAGCGGTTGAGCTCGCCGCCATCACCGAAGAGCTGCCCACGCGTCTCGGGGTGCTCCGCGGCCAGCGCGTCGAGGACCTCGCCGACCTTCTCACCGGCCGCCTGGACCTCGCGCTCACCGCCGACGGAGGGACGCAGCACCGGGGGGATTCGAACGGTTGCCATTGCGGAGTCCTATCAGCTACCGGCTCTTAGCCGGCCGCGGCGCAGAACGCCTCGTAGTCGGGGAAGACGCCCATCTCGTCGTCGGCGATCTCGCTCGGATCGCGCGAGCAGACGGGGCACTCGGGATCACGGCGAACCTTCAGCTCGGTCGTGGTGGCATCCAACGCGTCGTACATCAGCAGCCGGCCGACGAGCGGGTCGCCCGCGCCCGTGATGAGCTTGATGACCTCGGTGGCCTGCAGCAGTCCCATCGTGCCGGGCAGGACGCCCAGGACGCCGTTGGCGCCGCAGCTCGGGGCGAGCTCGGCGGGCGGAGGAACCGGGAACAGGCAGCGATAGCACGGCCCGACATGGGGCGCGAACACCGACAGCTGCCCCTCGAAACCGAGGATCGCCGCGCTGACGACGGGAATGCCGAGGCGCACGGAGGCGTCGTTGAGCAGGTAGCGAGTCGGGAAGTTGTCGACGCCGTCGACGATGACGTCGTAGCCCTCGATGATCTCCATGATGTTCGAGGCGTCGAGGCGCACCTGGTACTTGACGACGTCGACATCGGGGTTGAGGCCCTTGACGGCGGCCTCGGCCGAATCGACCTTGGGGGTCCCGACACCCGCTGTGGTGTGGATCACCTGGCGCTGCAGGTTGGACAGGTCGACGACGTCGTCGTCGACGATCCCCAGCGTCCCCACGCCGCCGGCGGCGAGATAGAGCGCGATCGGCGATCCGAGCCCGCCCGCGCCGAGGCACAGGACCTTGGCGTCGAGAAGCTTCATCTGGCCCTCGAGGCCAACCTCGGGCACCAGCAGATGGCGGCTGTAGCGGTCGCTCTGCTCAGGGGTCAGGGTGCGGGGGACATCGACCTCGTAGCCCCGGTCCTTCCACAGCGTGTAGCCGCCCGTCATCGACTCGACCGACTCGTAGCCGAGCTCGTCGAGCATGGTCTTGGCGGCCAGTGCCGAGCGATTCCCCGACGCGCAGTAGAGGATCACGCGCTGCGTGCGGTCCGGGACGATCCCGTCGATGCGCGACTCCAGGAAGCCGCGGGGGACGTGGCGCGCACCCGGCAGGTGTCCGCGGGCGAACTCCTCGGTCTCGCGCACGTCGACGATGGCGACGCCGTTGCCCAGCACGGGCTGGACCTCGGAGGGGTCGACCTCCTTGATCTGGGACTTGACCTGACGGATGAACTCGGCGCCGGATGGCATGGTCGAAGAAAACTCCTGAACTCGGGTCGGAATTCGCTTCAAAAAGTATAGCGACCCCGGGCCGAGCGAGGCCGAGGCCATTCCCCTCAGGAGTTCGCGACGCCAAACGTCCGATTGACCCCGCCAGGGTGCGTCAACTGTACGTTCGCGGGGGCCAGCGTCGGGTGATGGCGAGCACCAGGGCGCGCACCCATGCCCACCCCCGAGGGACGGGGCTTCCCGCGCTTCCCACGCTCGCGGCGCGATAGGCGCGGAGCGACATCCCCTCCGGTACGTCGGGAGGTTCGACGTAGTTCATGGGACAGGCCATGGCGCGATGGTGCGCCCGGCGCCGGACGGAACGCCCGGAGCGGACGCAACGCCCGCGGCGGTAGCGCGAATCGCGAGCACCCCCCGAGGTCGGCAAGCCTCGGGGCGGGCCGCTGGGCCCGCCCCGAGGACGCTGCTCACCTGCCTGAAGCGCGAGGAGCGCCTAGGCGGAGCACTTCGCGTTGGCCGACTTCTTGGCCGAGGAGCCGCTGACCAGGCTGAACGTCACCGTGACGGGACGCTTGCCGTGCTTGCCACCGCCGATGGACCCCTGGAGCCTTGGTGGGGAGCGTCGAGGCGCTCACCATGTAGGTGTTCGACTGGACAGCGGCGCTGTGTTCTCCTTATAGCCACACACCCAGTAGGACCATAGAGTTGCGGTTATGGTGGCCGCGATGCGACCGCCGGTGGACACGATCGCTGCGCCGCCCTTCCCCCGCGATCTCGCGTGGGTCAACGTCGCGTCCCTGCGCATGGATCAGCAACGCGGCCGGCCGGTGCTCGTCGAGTTCTTCGACTTCTGCCGCGTTCCGTCCCTGCGCACGCTGCCCTACGTCCGGGCGTGGCATCGGCGCTACGCCGCCGCGGGGCTGCGCGTGGTCTCGGTGCACGCCCCGGGCTACGAGCCGTCGCGCGACGAGAACGCGGCGCGCGAGGCCGTGTCCCGCCTCGGCATCGAGCATCCCGTGTGCCTGGACATGGAGTTCGCGCTCTGGCAGCTCTACGGGAACGAGGGCTGGCCGGCGCGCTACCTCTTCAACGAGAGCTCGATCCTCACCCACTTCCACTATGGGGAGGGGGCCTACGTGGAGACCGAGCTCGCCATCCAGCATCTGCTCGGGGTCCGGGAGGACGTGATGGCGCCGCTGCGCCCCGAGGACGAGCCCGACGCCATGATCGTGGTCCCGACGGCCGAGCAGGCCGGTGCCTACCTCGGCCCCTACGAGGCCGGTGGGGTGTGGGCCGTGCTCTCGGGCTCCGGGGTCGCGCGAGCCGGTGGGCGCGAGGTGCGCGTCGACCATCCCGGCGCCTACGCGCTGATCGAGCACGCCCGGCACACCGCGGGCGTGCTCGAGCTCGAGATCGGGGCGGGCGTGACGTGTCACGCCACCTGCTTCACCCCGGGTCTGGCCGCGGGCTGAGGTCGCGCTCGGCGACGCCGGAGAGCAGTCGGTGCAGGACCGGCGGCCCCTCGGGGGCGAGCTCGATCGCGCCCCCCGGCCAGTGGGGTGCGGCCGGCCCGCCACCGGCGATGAAGTGCGGGTCGTTGACCCACGAGCCGGTGTTGTGCAGCTGCGTGCTCCCGGCCCGCCACTCCGCCGGGTCGTCGCCGGCAAGCATGCCCGTGCGGTGCGTGTGGCCGAAGATCACGTGCGGTGCCTCGACACCCAGCCGGCGCAGGGCCTCCTTGGCCCCTTCGAGCAAGCCGCGCCGCAGCGCCGGACCCGACAGGCCGGCCTGCAGCGGGCCGAGCCCGGCGCGGTTGAGGGCGGCGATGCCGAGCGGGAACCCGGCGACGAGCGCACGCCGGCGCAGCGTGCGGCGCCCGCTGCCCGCGAGTTGGGCCCACACCTCGCCGGCCCGCCCCGCGCCGGCCGCGCGGCGGCCGTTGACGGCCCGCGCCGCCGTCGCGTCGCTCCAGGCGTACAGCGGTGCCAGGATCGACTCGTAGTCCTCGGGCCGGGCGCGGGCGGGCGGCGCACCGACCAAGCGGGCCATCAGGCCCGCGCCGATGCGCTCGAAGGTCGGGACCGTGCCGTGGACGTCGAGGTAGTGCCCGTGGGTGGCATAGACGTCCGGGCGCAGCCACAGGCCGGGGTAGGCGAGCTCGACCCGGGCCGGAGCCAGCCACTCCGCCAGCGCCGCAGCGGCCGGCGAGGCCGCCGCGGGCTCGACGCGCTCGGAGAGCGACAGCGCGGGCGCGTCGCGGAGCCAGCGCGTGGCGATCCCGTGGTCGTGGTTGCCCGGAACCAGGACGACGTCGCCGCCAGCCATGGCCGCCCCGATCGCCTCCATCACCGGCCGGGCCGCTGCGAGCGCCTCGCGAGCGGGGCCCTGGCGCAGCTCCACGGTGTCCCCGAGCAGGACGAGCCGCTCCACGCGATCGAGCCGGCCGAGCAGGACCTCGAGCGCGGGCCTCCGGTGGAGCACTCCCACGCCGGTCCGCGCGCCGAGGTGCAGATCGGAGATGACGAGGGTGCGCACGCGGCTCGTCAACGGAGGGCGGGCCGGAGGAGGGCCATCGTGGTCGGACGCGCGCCGGGGCGGCTAGACCGTGGGCTGCGAGGAGGCCGCCATCGCCTGGCGGATCGTCTTGGGAAGCATGAACCGGACGTCCTCCTGAACGACCTGGAACTCCGATACGTCCTGCACGCCGCGGGTGCGAAAGAAGTTCACGAGGCGCTCGACTAGCTCCTCGGGAGCGCTGGCGCCGGAGGAGATGCCGACGACGCGCTTGCCCTCCAGCCAGCTCTCCTGCACCTGGCCGGCGTTGTCGATGAGGTGCGCCTCGGCGCCGTGGTCGTGCGCGACCTCGACGAGGCGCTGGGAGTTCGACGAGTTCTGGGAGCCGATCACGAGGACCAGGTCGCACTCCCCGGCCATGGCCTTGACCGCCGCCTGCCGGTTGGTCGTGGCGTAGCAGATGTCGTCGGTGCGCGGCCCGGTGATGTTCGGGAAACGCCCGCGCAGGCGACCGATGATGGCGCGCGTCTCGTCCACCGACAGGGTGGTCTGCGAGACGTAGGCCACGCGGTCGGGATCGGCGACCTCCAGCGCGTCCACGTCGGCCTCGGTCTCGACGAGCACGGTGTGCTCGGGCGCCTCGCCCATCGTGCCCTCCACCTCCTCGTGGCCGGCGTGGCCGATGAGGACGATCGTGTACCCCTCGCCGGCGAACTTGACGACCTCCCGATGGACCTTCGTGACCAGCGGGCAGGTGGCGTCGATCGTCTGGAGGGAGCGGGCGGCGGCATCGGCGTGCACCGCCGGCGAGACGCCGTGGGCCGAGAGGACGGTGATGGCGCCTTCGGGAATGACGTCATCGAGCTCGTCGACGAACACCGCGCCGCGCTCGCGCAGCTGCTCGACCACGTGCTTGTTGTGGACGATCTCCTTGCGCACGTAGACGGGTGCACCGTGCAGCTCGAGCGCACGCTCAACGGTCTGCACGGCCCGGTCGACCCCCGCGCAATAGCCGCGCGGCGCGGCGAGCAGGAGTTTCTCGACGGGCATCCGTTGAGTGTAAGCACCGGGATCGGCCGCTATCCCCGCAGGGCCAGCAGGAGCTCGAAGCGGGCGTCGGGATCGTCGAGACGGGCGCCGAACAGGTCGCGCAGCCGGGACACGCGGTAGCGCACGGTCTGCGGATGGACGCCGAGCTCCTGGGCGACCGCCGAACGCGCACCCGCGTGGCCAAGCCAGCTCGCCAGGGTCGCGGCCAGCCGGGCCCGGCTGGCCTCGGTCTCGCCATCGAGAGGCTCCAGGGCGCGAGCCCGCAGGGCGGCCATCACGTCGGAGGCGCCCTGCAGCGCGAGATCGACCAGCCGCTCCTCCGCCACCAGGAGGCCGGCGGAGGCGCCCGGGAGGGCGAGAGCCCGGTGAGCCCAGCCCCACGACCGCTGCGCTTCGGCGAGTGGCACCACGGGTCCGAGGCCCACACGCGCGTCCAACCGCTGCGCGGCGGCCGCCACCTCCTGGGCGAGTCCCGCCGGGTCGCCGACGACGATGCACGCCCGATCTCCGATCCGGCCATGAAGCGCCTCGCCGCTCAGCCGGCGCGCGAGGCGCCCCGCGTGGGCCTCCTCGCAGGCCAGGCACGCCACGGTGTGCGGGAGCGGCCAATCCGCCGCCGCCGCGGCCGTGGTGATCGCCCCGGGGTCGGCGGGCGTGAGGGCTGTGAGCAGTGCGAGCAGCGCCTCGCGGCGGCGCTGGCGGTCCCCCGCCCGGGCGGCCTGCTCCGCGGCGTAGCCCTCGACGGACTCCGACGCGAGCTCGTCGATGTAGGCGAAGATCGCCTCCGCGAGGACGTGCTGATCCTCCACCGGCACCCCGGCCGCGGCCGCGGCCCGGCTGAGCCGGCGCCAGGCCACCCGAGCGCCGATCCGGTAGGCCGACTGCAGGGCGTCGAGGCTGCGCCCCACGCGCAGCTCGCCCCGGCCGAGCCCGCGGTAGACCTCGGAGTGGGCCTCGTCGTCGGAGGTGCCGAAGCGTTGCAGCGCCTGCTCGACCCCGGCCCGGATTCCCCTCCCGAAATCGCCGCGCAGGGGCCGGGCGTACTCGGGGACCTCCTGGCGGATGGCCTCCACGATCTCCTCGGCGAGCGCGGGGAGCTCGGGGGCCACCGCCGCGACGACGGCGGCCGACACCCGTGGTTTTACTCGCATTGAACAACTTTATACCACAGTTCACTGCGTATCGGCCCAAGAACATCCACACGATTGTGCGTATCTTCATGGTATGACTCGTTTGGAACGCAACGTCAACCTCGCCGCGGTGTTCATCCCGCTGCTCGGCATCGCCGTCGCGGTGCCCCTGCTGTGGGGCAACCTGCTCGGTCCCGCGGACGTCGCCATCGCGGTCGTGCTGTATCTCATGACCGGTTTCGGGATCACCATCGGCTACCACCGCCTGCTGACCCATCGTTCCTTCGCGACCCACAAGCTCACGGAGTACGTGTTCGCCGCGATGGGCGCGATGGCCCTGCAGGGCTCGCCGCTCGATTGGGTCGCAGACCACCGCAAGCACCACGCCCACACCGATCAGGAGGACGACCCGCACAGCCCGCACGCCGGGCACGGCGCCGGCGTCCGCGGCGCGCTCGGAGGCCTCTGGCACGCACACGTCGGCTGGCTGTGGAGCCGCCAGGGCCAGGCCGAGTCGCGCAAGTACGCCAAGGAGCTCGCGGAGGACCCGATCCATCGCCTGATGCACCGCCGCTATCTGCTGTTCGCCCTGGGCACGCTCGCCCTGCCGTTCGCGCTGGGCTTCGCCGTCAGCGGCACCCTGCACGGCGCGTTGACCGCGCTGCTGTGGGGCGGCTTCGTCCGCATCGCCCTGCTGCACCACATCACGTGGTCGGTCAACAGCGTCTGTCACTTCTTCGGGCAGCGCCGCTTCGACCTCGAGGACCACTCGACAAACGTCGCGTGGCTGGCCCTCCCCTCGCTCGGCGAGGCCTGGCACCACAACCACCATGCGTTCAGCCGCTCGGCCTTCCACGGCCTGCGCAGCTGGGAGGCGCTGATGGATCCGACGGGGTGGATGATCCGCCTCCTGCGCCGGCTCGGGCTGGCGTGGAACGTGGTCGCGATCACCCCCGAGCGTCAGCAGGAGAAGCTCGTGGTGGCCGCGCAGCCGCGCGACGCCGCGTCAGCCCGGGCCGCGTAGCAGCTCGACCACGGTCTCGCCCACCGCGTCGGCCGCGGCGGGGGAGATCTGACGCAGGCTGTCGTGCAGGGAATGACCGTCATAGCTCCAGTCGATGAAGTCGACCGCGGGAACGCCCGCCCGCTCGAACGGTGTGTGATCGTCGACCACCGGCACGCCCGCCGTGGCCGGGAACACGCGAAGCGCCCCCACGCGCCTCGCGGCCGCTCGGACCTTCGACCACAGGGCGACGTCAGACGTCCCCTCGCGGGGCAGGCGCAGGCCGCGGTTCGCGACGTAGTCGAGCAGCAGCATCGCCCGCGTGGCGCGGGCGTGGACCCGTGCATAGGCGCGCGAGCCGCGTAGGCCCGCGGCGTAGAAGTCGCGCTGCTGCTCCGGAAGGCCCGCGGCCGGCTCCTCGCCGTCGAAGAGCACGAAACGCAGCGCGGGCGCTCCCGCCGGCCGTCTGATGCGCGCCAGCGACCGGGCGGCCTCGATGACGATCGCCGTCCCCGCGGCGCCGTTGTTGGCGCCGATGAAGCCGCGCGGCGCGGCCAGCGTGTCGTAGTGCGCCCCGAGCACGATCGCCGGGGCGCTGCCCGGCAGCGAGCCGACGATGTTGCGCAGGCGCGGCTCGCCCGGAATCGCCACGAAGCGCCCGTGAGGAAGGAGCGGGCGGAGCTGAGACGCCAGCGCGCGCAGCTGCCTCGAGCCCGCCGGGCGCTGGCCGTGGGCCACCTGCATCCTGATCAGGCCGACCGCGCGCGTCGCATCGAAGCGGTCGCCGTTCGCGCGCGCGCCCGGCGAGGACCCGGCGCTCCACGGCGACCAGATCGCCACGGCCGCGACCACCAGCGCGGCGACGGCCACCGGCACCGCCCTATTCGTTGGAAGTCACCGCCTCGAGGAGGTCGGCGAAACGCTCGCGCGCGTCGTGCAGCCGCGTCGGGACGTGATCGCTGGGAACCTCGTGCGGCTCGTAGCCGCGCAGGATGCGCCGCGCCACGGACTGGCGGTGGACCTCGTCGGGGCCGTCGTAGATGCGGCCCGAGCGCGCGAACCGGTACATGCGTTCGAGCGGCATGTCACCGGAGTAACCCAGTGCCCCGTGGACCTGGATCGCCCGATCGATGACGTCGTGCAGCACCTTCGCTCCGTAGAACTTGATCAGCGCCACGTCCCCCCTGGCCGCAGACGCGCCCTGGGTGTCCATGACCCACGCGGCCCGCAGCGTCATCAGCCGCGCGGCCTGCATCTCGGCGGCCGAGTCGGCAATCCAGTTCTGCACGGATTGCTTCTCGGCCAGCGTCGAGCCGTGCGCCTCCCGCGACAGCGCCCGCTCACAGAGCGCATCGAACGCGCGCCGTGACTGCCCCAGCCAGCGCATGCAGTGGTGGATGCGGCCCGGCACGAGGCGGTGCTGAGCGATGAGGAAACCCTCCCCCTCCCCGCCCAGCAGGTTCGTGACCGGGACGCGGACATCCTCGTAGAGGATCTCGGCGTGGCCCCCGTACCGGCCGTCCTCGATGGCGCCCGGATGCTCCATCGTCGGCACGTCGCGCAGGATGTTCACGCCCGGGGTGTCGACCGGCACGATGATCATCGAGGCGCGCTGGTGAGGCCGGGCGGCGGGATCGGTGACCGCCATCACGATCAGGAAGTCGGCGATCGTCGCATTGGACGAGAACCACTTGTGGCCGTCGATGACGTACTCGCCCCCCTCGCGGACCGCGCGCGTCCGGAGCATCGTCGGGTCCGAGCCGGCGGTGTCGGGCTCGGTCATCGAGAACGCCGAGCGGATGTCGCCCGCCAGCAGCGGCTCGAGCCAGCGCTCCTTCTGCTCGGGGGTCCCGGCCATCGCCAGGATCTCCGAGTTGCCGGAGTCGGGCGCGGAGTTGCCGAACGCCAGCGGGGCGATCACACACGTGCCGAGGATCTCGTGCAGCAGCCCGAGCTTGACCTGCCCATGCCCCTGCCCGCCGAGCTCGGCCGGCAGATGGGTCGCCCACAGCCCGCGCGCGCGAACCTCGTCCTTGAGCGGCTCGATGGCTCGATCCAGCGCCGCCATGTCGAGCTCGCCGTGCAGGAACAGCGCCTCGATCGCCCACAGATGCTCGCGGACGAACCTGTCGGCCCACTCGAGCTGCGCTGCGTATTCCGGTTCGGTCGAGAAATCCCAGGCCATCGCGCCTGCCTCCTTGATTGTCAGCACCCATCATCGGGCATCCGCAGAACCTGCGCGTGACCGTCACGGGTGCGACCGGCACCGTTCCAGGGTCCTGCGGACGAGTGGACCGGGACCGCGAGGGTGCCAAGGTGGACTGCCGTATGCTCGGCGGCTTCACGTAAACGGGTCGCGAACCTCTATGCCCTCGTATCGCCGCAGGTCGCGGTCCCGGGTCAAGATCACGCGGACGCCGTGCTGGCGCATGAGTGTCACGAGATGGGCGTCCGGGACCTCGTTGCCTCTGGCAAGCCCGCGCGTGGTCTCCTGGTAGAGGGTCCAAAAGCCATCCGCCTCAGCTGGAGCGCGAATGTGTGGGCGGGTCAGCAGCGCGCCAACGTTGTGCATCGCCTCCGCCGGGGAGAGCGGGCGCGGAAGGATCCCGGGATGGGTTGCGATGCGCAGGTAACCCAGGGTTGTCGGCCAGAACAGGTAGGTGACCTCGGGGCCGCCGGCGATGCGCTCGATCAAGGCGCGCGCCTGATCGTGCACGGGGTCGCTGGTGTTGGATGCATAGACGAGCACGTTGGCGTCGATCGTGACGCTCACGAGTCGGCGTCCATGATGCGGCGGACGGCCTCCTTGTCATCGAGGTCGACCTTCGGAGGCCCGAGGTTGCGGCTGACCCAATCCACGGGGGCCGGCCGAGCACTCGCGGCGGGCTCGGCCAGCGCCTGCACGAGCGCCTCCGAGGCAACCTGCCCCATGCTCTTCTTCTCGCGCGCGGCGCGGCGGCGGAGCTGATCGAGGACGGATCGGTCCAGGTCGAGCGTCGTCCGCGCCATGATGCGTGATGTTAGCAGTCTGCACATCAGATGCGATCTGACGATGCCCCCGAGCTGGGGTCGAACCTGCGCCCACTCCGCTGGGTTGGGATCCGGGACCAGTCCGAGGGCACTGTGATCCCGAACTCGCTCAGATCGAGCGTGCTCGTGGACATCGATGTGGCTGCGACATTATCCGGTTTGTGGAGATTCGCGGCACGCCTTGCCTTACCGGTGAAGGCGCTCTGGCACTAGCGTGCGCCGGGTGCGCCCCGTGGCCGCCCGGCGTCGTGTCCAGCGCCCTCGCGAGGAGCTCTACGCGCAGCTGGCCGACCTGCGCAGCC
>JBBPZE010000103.1:0-9209 GCA_038199185.1 Solirubrobacterales bacterium | reverse complement strand
GATCGATCCGGTCAGCAGGCGCGTGGTCGTGGCCGGCATGGAAGCCGCCCTGACGCAGCGCGAGTTCGACCTGCTCGAGTTCTTCGCGCGCCATCCGGGTCAGGCGTTCTCGCGTGAGCAGATCATGGACGCGGTGTGGCAACACGCGTTCTGGACCGACACCTCGACGGTGACCGTGCACGTGCGCCGGCTCCGAAACAAGATCGAACGCGACGCCCGGCACCCCGTGAGGCTGGAGACCGTGTGGGGCGTCGGCTACCGGTTCTCACCGTGAGGATCGTCGCGGTCCTGATCCTCGCCGCGCTGGCGACCGCCATGCTCATCGCCGCCGGCGAGCGCGACGGGGCGGTCGAGGCCCTCGTGATTCTCAGCGTGCTCGGGCTGATCGCCGTGGTCGTCGCTGATCTTCTCGCCGCCCGCCGGCACGCCATCGGCTCCTTGCGCCGCCAGGCGCTGGTGGCGGCCGTCCTGGCCGTGGCGCTGGTGCTCGGCTGTGTGGCCGCGTTCACCGAGGTCATGCTGGTCAGCAGCCACGATGCCCTGGTCCTGGGACTCGCGAGTGCCTTCGCGGGCCTCGTCGGCATTCTCGCCGGGAGGCGTGTGCTGTCCGGGGCGCTGGATGACGTCGAGGCGCTGCGCGACGGGCTCACCGCCGTCGGCGAGGGCCGGCGCGATGTCCGCATTCACACGGGCGGGCGCGACGAGCTGGCGCAGCTCACCGCGGAGGCCAACGCGATGATCGCCCGGCTGGCGGCCGAGGAGCAGGCCCGGCGTTCGCTCATCGCCTCGGTCTCACACGACCTGCGAACCCCGATGACGTCATTGCGGCTGCTCGCCGCGGCCATCGAGGACGACATCGGCGATCCGCACGAGCGGGCGGGCTACCTCGCGGCGATGGGCGTGCACGTCGAGGCCCTCAGCGCACTGATCGAGGATCTGTTCGAGCTATCGCGCCTGGAGGCGGGCGACATCGCGTGGACGATGCAGCGGGTCGCGCTCGGTGAGCTGGTGGAGGAGACCGTCGATGCCATGCGAGCGCAGGCGGAGACGAAGGGCGTCGACGTCTACGCGCGGCTGGCGGGCGGCCTGGCGCCTGCGCACGCCAACCCCGAGAAGGTCCAGCGCGTGCTGTTCAACCTCATCCAGAACGCCATCCGGCACACGCCGGCCGACGGCAGCGTGACGGTGCTCGCCGAGCCCGCCGGAGCAGCGGTGGAGGTCGAGGTGGCCGACACCGGGTCGGGGATAGCCGTGACCGAGCGCGCCCACGTCTTCGACGCCTTCACGCGCGGGGACGGCTCGCGCGGCGGCGACGGAGCCGGGCTCGGCCTGGCGATCTCGCGCGCCATCGTCGAAGCACACGGCGGCCGGATCTGGCTGCCCGAGGCCAGCCTCGGCACTCGGGTGCGCTTCAGCCTGCCCTGCGCATAGATTCCACCCGTGGACATCCCGATCCGGGGCGACATGATCCGGCTGGGCCAGCTGCTCAAGCTCGCAGACGTGGTGAGCGACGGCGGCGAGGCCAAGGCGCTGCTGGCCGAGGGCGTTGTGGTCGTCAACGGCGAGATCGAGGTGCGCCGCGGGCGCCAGCTGCACCCCGGCGACGTGGTGCGAGTGGGCCAGGACGATCTGCGAATCGTCGGCTAGCGCGTCCTGAGCGCCGCCTCCAGCGCGCGGCCGACCGCGAGCACCCGCGCGTCCTCGCCGTGGCGCCCGACGATCTGCAGGGAGGCCGGCAGACCGTCTTCGGTCGTGCCGACCGGCAGCGCCAGCGCGGGAGCGCCCGTGACGTTGAAGGGGTAGGTCAGCTTGATCATCCGCCCCCGCAGCGCCAGGTCACCCACCCCGCTCGGCGGCGCCACCATCTCGAGCGCCGGGGTCAGCACGAGATCGACCCCGGCCGAGAGCCTGGCGATGTGCTCGCGATATCGCTCTCGGGCCTGCGCCGCGGTGGCGGCCTCGCGCTCCCCGACGCGCAAGGCGGCCTCGAGCTTGGTCGCCACGTTCTCGCCGTAGTGCTCGCGCTGGGCGGCGAACTGCTCGCGGTGCACGTCGGCGGCCTCGCGCGAGAACAGCGGGTAGGTGTCCACGGGCAGGGGCAGGTCGAGCGCGGCCACCGCGCCGAAGCGGCTGGCGGCGCGCTCCACGCACGCGCGGACGAGGGGCTCGGCACCCTCCAGCCAAGCGACGCCCACGCGCAGCTCATCGAGCGCCGGCGCCGGGACCGCGGCAAAGCCCGGCGCGAGAGCCTCGAGCATCCGCTCGCATCCCGCCACGTCACGGGCCATCGGGCCCGCGTGGTCGAAGCTGGGGGCCAGCGGATGGCAGCCCTCCAGCGAGACGAGCCCGTGGGTGGGCTTGAAGCCCACCACGCCGCAGCACGCTGCAGGGATCCGCACGGACCCGCCTGAGTCGGTGCCGAGCGCGGCGTCGGCCAGTCCGGCCGCCAGCGCGGCGGCACAGCCGCCGCTCGAGCCCCCGGGAGTCCGACCGGCCATCAGCGGGTTGGGGACCCAGCCGTAGTGTTCGTTCTCGCTGGTGATCCCCCACGCGAACTCGTGCAGGTTGGCCTTGCCCACGTTGACGTAACCGGCCGCCTCGAGGCGCGCCACCGCCGGCGCCGTGCGCTCCGGCACGTGCTCGGCGTAGATCGCCGAGCCGTAGGTCGTCCGGAGCCCAGCGGTGTCGAACAGGTCCTTGACCGCCAGCGCCGGGCCGGGGGCGCGGGCCTGCACCTCGGTGATGAAGATGCCGTCGTGGCTCATGACCCCCGCCCAGCGTAGGAGTGCGACCGCGGTTACGCTTGTCGCATGTGCCGGAACATCAAGACGCTGCACAACTTCGAGCCGCCCGCGGAGGAGGACGAGATCCGCTCCGCCGCGCTGCAGTACGTCCGCAAGATCAGCGGGACGTCCAGACCCTCGCGAGCCAACGCGGAAGCGTTCGACCGGGCCGTCGACGCGGTGACCGCCGCGTCGGCCGAGCTGCTCGGCGCGCTCGTCAGCAGCGCGCCGCCGCGCGACCGCGGGATCGAGGCGGCCAAGGCCCGCGAGCGCTCCGCCCGGCGGTTCGCCGCCGAACGGACGGCGTCGCCCGTCTGAAGCTGCTCTACACCGCGACGCCGAGCCCGAAGCGCACGCCGGTCAGCTCCTCCGACAGGGTCCACAGGCCGGCCGCCTTGTCCTCGTCGAGCGCCGCCTTCGTGCGAGTCGCGAACGTCGGCCTGCCGCGCATCTCCTGAAAGCCGTCCGGGCCGATGAAGGCGCCGCCCGGGAGATCCTCGGTCGCGGCGTAGACCGTCGGCGCGGCGCCGGCCTCGTCGCTCTGGGCGAAGAGGCGGTTGCCGACGAGCATCAGCGCGTTCTGGAGGCGGCTCCCGGTGTGGCTCTGCAGGTTCGTGGCGCTGTAGCCCGGATGCGCGGCGACGGCGCGGAGATCGGACCCCACCTCGGACAGCCGCCGCTGGAGCTCCAGCGTGAACAGCAGGTTGGCGAGCTTGGACTGGCCGTAGGCCTTCCAGCGGTCATAGCCCCGTTGCTCCCAGTTGAGGTCGTCGAGGTCGACACGCCCGAACTTGTGAGCCGTCGAGGAAACCGTCACCACCCGGTCGGTGATCCTGGCCAGCAGCAGGTTGGTCAGGGCGAAGTGCCCGAGGTGGTTCGTCCCGATCTGCAGCTCGAACCCGTCCCGGGTGCGGGCCTCGGGCACCGCCATCACGCCCGCGTTGTTGACCAGGACGTCGAGTTCGCCCGACCACGCGTCGGCGAACGCGCGGACGGAGGCGAGATCACTGAGGTCGAGCTGCCGCACCTCGCTGTGGCCGGGAATCGTGGCGGCCGCCCGCTCGCCCTTGTCGAGGTTGCGCACCGCCAGCACGACGCGTGCCCCGTCGGCGGCAAACCGGCGCGCCGCGACGAGGCCGATTCCGCTGTTGGCGCCGGTCACCACGACGGTGCGGCCGGTCAGGTCATTCGGCATGGGCCCGACTGTAGTTCGCGACCCAACCGGCTGAAGTTCGCTCAGCGCCCGAGCGTCCGGACGACCTCGCGCGCCTTGCCGGGAATGTCACCGAGAAGCCTACGCACTTCGGTGAGCCCCGCGCGCAACTCGAGATCGCCGAACTCGACAGGCAGAAGGGAGTCCTGGAGCTCGGAGAGCCGGTCGTCCGCAGCACGAACCGCCGCGACCGCGTCGTCGATCGGCTCGCGCGCTCCACGATTGGCGACGGGCACCGACCGGGGCTCGAAGCGCGCGCCGGGAAGCCCGTGGCGGCCCGCGAACTCGGCGTAGGTCCGCTGCGCCCGCCCGTAGGCGGACTGCACCGGCCGGAACAGGTCCTCCTCCAGTCGCTCCGCCGTCCGGTCGTCGAGGTGGTCATAGGCCTCGCCGAGCGACGCTATGGCGAGGCCCAGCTCGTCGATCGCCGCGGCAACGGCGTCCAGCAGCTGCCGGCGTGCTCCGGCGTCGGTGGCGGCCATGCCCGCCACGTTAGACCTACGCTGCGAGGCGTGCCCATCGACGAGCCGACGCCGCTCTGGCACGCTTTCACCGCCTTTGCGGGTTCGTCGCTCTTCACCGGGACCAAGCTCGGCGTCAGGGTTGGCGGTCGAGGGTCGCCTCCAGGCCGCGGACATCACCGTCCTCGTCGACCAGGACGCTGACGTCGATGTAGCCGTGGCGCGCGATGTCCTCGCCGAGCGCGTCGGCCTGCTCACCGCCCAGCTCGACCAGAAGCGCGCCTCCGCGCCGCAGGAATCGGGTGCTGTCGGCCACGGCGCGGCGAAGGCCCTCGGTTCCGTCGGGGCCGCCGTCGTAGGCCAGCGGCGTCTCGAAGGTGAAGGTGTCGCGCTGCAGGAGTGACAGCTCGGGCGTGGGCACGTAGGGCACCACGCCCACCACGACGTCGACGCGACCCTCGAGCGCGCGCGGCAGCGGGGCGAGCAGATCGCCACGATATGTCTGCACGCCGTTGGAGGCCGCGCAGGCCACGGCCCGCTCGTCGATGTCGGACGCCGCCACGAGCGCAGCGGGGCGGTGCGCCATCAGGGTCTTCGCGATCGCTCCGGTCCCCGTGCACAGATCGATCGCCACACCGGCCGGCGCCAGGCGCTGCACGGCCCGCCGAGCGAGTGGCTCGCTCTGCGCGCGTGGGATGTAGACACCGGGGTCGACGTGGATCGACAGGCCGCAGAACAGGGCTGTCCCGGTGATCCAGGCGAGCGGCTCACCCGTCAAGCGGCGGCCGACGAGCGCGTCGAGGAGGGCGCCATCGCCGGCCGCGGCGGCGAGGAGCTCCCGCGCCTCCCCCTCCGCCGCGACGAACCCGCGGCTCGCGAGGAGTGCGACGAGCCGGTCGAGGTCGTTGGTCACGGGCACGCTCACGATCAGGCTACGCACGGCCGTGTGGTCGCCGTCGGGTTTGCCGGGCCCGCGTTGCCTCGACCCGACCGGTCTGGGAGTGTGGGGGCGTGACTTCCCCTCCCATCGTGCTGTCGGCGGGCGGCAACTGGCGAAACAACCTCCGTGGCGGGGCGGACGTCAGGATCCGGCTCGACGGCCGGGAGCGTGCCGCTCATGCCGTGCTGGAGGAGGATCCCGATCGCGCCGCGCAAGCCTTCAAGGAGATGCTGGATCGCGCCGGGCCCCGCGCGCTTGGAGTGAAGGTCAACGTGGACCGCCCACCCACGGCCGAGGAGATCAAACCGGTCCTCGCCGGCCGCGGCGTGGCTTACCTCCACCTTCGTGACTAACGCCGCGTTGCCACGGTCAGGCCACGACCAGTCGTACCGACTTCCGACCCGTCGAGGCGCCTGAGATGCTCAGCTTCCGCACGGTCCCACTGGAGCGGGATCCAGCGCGGTCCCTGGCCGAGGCGATGCGGGAGGAGATGGCGGTCCTCTACGACGGCCTGGCCCTCGACGCACCCGACATGCCCAAGGCGGGGCCGGCCGAGCTCGGTCCGCCCGCAGGCATCTTCCTCGTGGGCTACGACGAGAACGACGCCCCCGTGTGCTGCGGAGGCGTGAAGGGCCTCGACCAGGGCACCTGCGAGATCAAGCGGATGTACGTCGTGCCGGAGGCCAGGCGTTCAGGTCGCGCGCGGGAGCTGCTGCGGGCGCTGGAGGATGCGGCGCGCGCGCTCGGGTACGAGAGCGCGCGATTGGACACCGGCCCGCGCCAGCCTCACGCCGAGCGCTTCTACAGGGCGGCTGGCTACGCGCCGATCGAGAACTTCAACGGCAACCCGGTGGCGAGCTTCTTCGGAGAGAAAGCGCTCTGAGCGTTGCTCGCCACCGGCCCGTCAGGAAGCCGGCACCCCGTCGGCCGCGCTGCGCAGCGCGGCGATGTCGAGCTTGCGCATCCCGAGCATCGCCTTCACCGCACGCTGGGCGCGGTCGGGATCCGGATCCTTGAACACCTCCGCCATGCCGGTCGGGACAACCTGCCAGGACAGACCGTACCTGTCCTTCAGCCAGCCGCACTGACCCTCCGAGCCGCCCTCGGAGAGGCGTTCCCAGTAGTGGTCGACCTCCTCCTGCGTCTCGCAGCCGATCTGGAAGGAGACGGCCTCGTCGAACTGAAACTGGGGACCGCCGTTGATGCCGACGAATCGCTGACCGTCCAGTTCGAACTCGACGGTCATCACCGTCCCCGCGGGTCGCGGCCCGGCCTCGGTGTAGCGGGCGACGTTGACGATCCGCGAGTTCTCGAAGATCGTGACGTAGAACTCCGCGGCCTCCTCCGCCTCGGTGTCGAACCACAGACTGGGGATGATCTTCTGCTTCATGGCGTTGCGTCCTCTCGTAGGGCGGGGAACGAACTCCCCCGCAACAGATACCGCATACCCAGACCGCCCCACGGGGAGAAACTCATCGCCAGTGGTCCGCCGACCGATGGTGCCGTAAAGTCGCCGGATGCCCTCCTTGAATCACCCGCCGAGCACCGCTTGGGCTCCATGCATGCCTGTGCGATCGCCGACCGGGCCACGCAGCGACCGGCCTGAGCTCGCGGGCTTCCTGTGACCATCGACGACCTGCTCGACGACGCCCGCAGCGGGCTCCGGCGCGTGCAGGCGATCGCCGCTCCCGAGCTCTTGGCCCACGGTGCGGTGCTCGTCGACATTCGCGCGGATTTCCAGCGCGCTCGTGACGGCGTCGTCCCGGGAGCGGTGTTCATTGCTCGCAATGTGCTCGAGTGGCGCTGTGATCCCACCTCGGCCTGGCGCGACCCGAGGGTCAGCGATACCCGGCAACAGGTCATCCTGCTGTGCCACGAGGGCTATCAGTCGAGCCTCGCTGCCGCGACGCTCCAAGCGCTCGGGTTGCCGAACGCCACCGACATCGTCGGCGGCTTCGAGGCCTGGCGGGCTGCCGGGCTGCCCACCGAATCGGCCCTGACCGAGACGAGCGCCACCGAGCGGGCCTACGCCCCGCCGGAGATCTGCGGGGGTAACGTGCGGGCATGGACCACCGCACGCTTGGACGCACCGGCGTCCACGTAAGCCCGCTCTGCCTCGGCGCCATGATGTTCGGCGCCTGGGGCGAACCCGACCATGACGCGGGAATCCGCATCATCCACCGGGCGTTGGATGCCGGGATCAACTTCATCGACACCGCCGATGTCTATGCGCGCGGGGAGTCCGAGGAGATCGTGGGCAAGGCGCTCAGCGGCGGGCGCCGCGACAACGTCGTGCTCGCGACGAAGTTCCACGGCTCGATGGGCGACGATCCCAACGAGGCGGGCAACTCGCGACGCTGGATCGTCCGGGAGGTCGAAGCCTCGCTCCAACGCCTGCAGACCGACTGGATCGACCTCTATCAGGTCCACCGCTGGGACCCCTGGACCGACCATGAGGAGACGCTCGACGCCCTCTCGGACCTGGTGGCGCAGGGCAAGGTCCGCTACATCGGCTCCTCGACCTACCCGGCGGCGCAGATCGTCAGGGCGCAATGGGTCGCCCGTGACCGTGGCCGCCGGCGCTTCGTCTGCGAGCAGCCGCCCTACTCGATCCTCGCTCGCGGCATCGAGAACGACGTGCTGCCTACCTGCCAGGAGTTCGGCATGGGCGCCATCGCCTGGAGCCCTCTGGCGGGGGGCTGGCTGTCGGGCCGCTGGCGCAAGGGCTCCGACGACCTGACGTCGCGGCGCGCGGCGATGCTCCCCCAGCGCTACGACCTCTCGATCCCGGCCAACCAGGCCAAGCTCGAGGCTGCCGACGCGCTCGCGCAGCTGGCCGACGACTCGGGGCTGTCGCTGATCCACATGGCGCTCGCCTTCGTCATCCGCCACCCGGCGGTGACGTCGGCGATCATCGGTCCGCGGACGATCGAACAGCTCGACTCCCAGATCGGCGCCGCGGACGTAGCGCTCGACACCGCGCTCCTGGACCGCATCGACGAGATCGTGACGCCCGGGACGACGGTCAACCCGACCGACGCCGGATGGACCAACCCCGCCCTGGCCCCGGCGGCCCGGCGCCGGTAGGTATGTCGGAGGCCCGGGACGAGATCTACTCCTTCAATGCGAATATGGCGCCGGACGCCGACTACGAGCCCGGCGAACTGGTGCACCTGGTGGTGAGGACCGTGGACCCCACCGACGCAGTTGCCACCCGCCGTGGGAACCCGGCCTTGATCGGGCTCAGCCGGCGTTTCCTGGCGACGTACGGGCCGTCTGAGATGGACGACGCGCTGGCATCCGGTTACGTGACCAATCACAGGAGCTCTGGAGTCGAACGGGCCCAGAGCGGGTGACGCTCTACCGGGCCGCTGCCAGCGATGGGCCGTTCCGGGCGCGCGGTCCTCGCACGTTCGTCTCGGCCACCTTCTCGCAGGATGTTGCCGAGGCCCACTTCGTCGGCGACGTCTCGACCGTCGAGGCCATCATCGTGCGGCGGAGGGTCCCGATGAGCTGCCTGCTCATGAGCTTTCTGGAGTCAGAGGCGCTGAACCATCCCTATCGCGAAGCGGAAGCCATCCTCATCGGCTGGCCGCCATCCACCTTCTGATAGCGCGGGGCGGCTATGTCCAGGCGCTGCTCAGACGCGCACAACGTCGACAGCGAGATGGTCGAAGTCGCTGTCCTGGGTGAAGACGGCAACCCCATGGGCCCGCGCGGTGGCGGCGATCCATGTGTCCTGGACCTTCGGTCGTCGAGATGCCCGGCGTGCGCTTGCCACCAGCTCCGCGAACGCCGCCGCCACGTCCTCG
>JBBPZE010000102.1:0-25388 GCA_038199185.1 Solirubrobacterales bacterium | reverse complement strand
GGCGG
The DNA here is from genome assembly GCA_038199185.1 of Solirubrobacterales bacterium. Taxonomy (GTDB): domain Bacteria; phylum Actinomycetota; class Thermoleophilia; order Solirubrobacterales; family Solirubrobacteraceae; genus BP-464. Next base: position 25,383 of record JBBPZE010000102.1, on the reverse strand, counting down.
GCGGCGGCGGCGGCGAGGCGGGCGGCGGCGGCGAGGAGGCGGGCGGCGGCGGCGAGGGCGCGGGCGGCGAGGGCGAGGAGGCGGGCGGCGGCGGCGAGGAGGCGGGCGGCGGCGGCGAGGAGGCGGGCGGCGGCGGCGAGGAGGCGGGCAGCGGCACGCAGGCGACGCCCACCGGCCGGGCCGTCCCCACCCCCTCGGCCTTCGTCGGGCACTGGGCCGCGCCCGTCATCGCCTCCCCGTGGCCGATCGCCTTCCCGCGGGCGGCCGGCTCCGGATCCGGGCGGGACCGCAGCCCACGAGTTCGGCATCGGGTCGGGCTCGTAGCGATCTGCTTTTGTTCCGCATAGCGAACCAAAGTCAGATCGGCTCTCACGAACCCCCGGCTGCCTCCCCCGGCCGGCCTCCCCCCGGCAGGGCCACGGATCCGCGCCCCTTGGGCTACCCCTCGCGGCCGCCGCCGGCCTTCTTGCGGATGTCGGCCAGTTGCTCGTCGATCCAGTCGCCGGGGTCGCGCTGGGTGACGGTCGCCTTGAGCCCCCGGGCCCGGCGCGCTCGCTCGTCGGCGGGCATGGTCAGCGCGGCGTGGATCGAGTCGGCCGTTTCCTGGATGTCGAACGGGTTGACGCTGAGCGCGAACTCCCCGAGTTCCTCGTGGGCGCCGGTGTTCTCGCTGAGGATGGACACCCCGTCGCGCTCGTTGACGAGCGGTCCCTCCTTGGCGACGAGGTTCATCCCGTCGAACATCGCGTTGACCAGCAGCACGTCGTAGTGCTTGTAGGCGGCCACGGCCTCGGCGAGGTCGTCGCGCAGCTTGAGTTGGATCGGCATCCAGTCGGGTGTCCCGTGGCGATGGTTGACGACCGCGACCAGCGCCTCGATGCGCTCGAGGTACTCGGCGTACTCGGCCACATCGGTCCGCGAGGGCATCAGCTGGGCGATGAACGTGATGCGCTCGACGAACTCCGGGTGCTGCTCGAGGAACAGGTCGAACGCGGAGAAGCCGCGTAGCACGTTCTTGGAGAGGTCGGCGCGGTCGACGCGCAGGATGAGGTGGTCGCGCCGGCGCGCGAGCAGGTCGTCCTCGAACTCCCGCACGCGCTCGGACCCGGCCGTCTTGCGGATGGCCTTGGCGTCGATCGGCAGGGGATAGGCGCGGACCCAGATCTCACGGTCTCCGCTGTGTACCACCCCCGCCTTCATGTCGACCTCGAGGTCCATCAGGTCGCGACAGCACTGCAGGAAGTTGCGACGGTAGGCCTGGGTGTGGAAGCCGATGATGTCGTTGGCCAGCAGCCCGTGGTAGATCTCGTCGCGCATGCGGCGCGGCAGGACGCGCCAGGCGTCCGACTGCGTCCACGGGATGTGGATGAAGTGGTGCAGGAAGACGTCGGGACGTGCACGGCGGACGAGCCCGGGCAGCGTGTAGAGGTGGTAGTCGTGGACCATCACGACCGGGTCCTCGTCGCCGTCGATCTCCTCGACGACCGCCCTCGCGAGGTCCTCGTTGACGACGTTGTACCCGAACTCGAAGGCCTCGACCTCGTGACGGCGGATGTCCGGGGCGTTGGAGAGGTCCCAGAGGTAGTGCTGGATGAACCACAGCATCGGGTTGGCGACGATGTTGTAGAAGCGCTCGTAGGCGTCCGGGTCGCTGACCACCAGCCGAACCTGGTAGTTGCCCTGCTGGTCCGCGTCGCGCTCCCCCAGCGAGACCGCGAAGGGCCGATCTCCCGCCTCGCGGGCCCGCAGGGCGTCGCCGTCTGTCATCGCCGACGCGATCCAGGTCGCGTCGCGGTAGGAGGCGAGCCCGGTCAGCGCGGTGACCAGGCCCCCGGAGCCGCGCGACATCGTCTTTCCGTCGTCGGCGAACGTGACGGGCCCTCGGTTGGAGACCAGGACGAGCGGTCGGGAGCCCTCGGGCATCGCCTAGGCCCCCAGCAGCTCGCCGAAGATCCGCAGGTAGTCCCGCAGATAGCGGGGGGTGAGGAAGTGCTTGCGCACGTGCTCCTTGCCGCGAAGGCCCAGCGACTTGCCCAGGGCGGGGTCCCTCAGGATCTCCACGGTGCGCTCCGCGCATTGCTCGACGGTGTCCACGAGATAGCCGGATACCCCGTCCTCCACCTGAAGCGGGATTCCGCCCACCGCCCCTCCGATGAACGGGCGGCCCTTCCAGATCGCCTCGGACACCGTCAGCCCGAAGCCCTCGCGCGTCGACTTCTGGATGAGCACGTCGGAATGCGACTGAAAGGCGTTGACCTCGATCGCCCCGACATTGTTGAAGTTGTTGAGGATGTGGATGTCGGGGTCGCCGTCGGCGTGGGCGATGGTCGAGTTGAAGAAGTCCCAGCCCTCCGGATCGTCGGACGCCATGGAGCCGACGAGCGCCAGCTGCACGTCGGGCAGCTGCTCGCGCACGAGCCGGAACGCGTCGATCACCCCCATGGGATCCTTCCACGGGTCGAAGCGCGAGACCTGGCAGATGAGGGGGCGGTCGACGTCGATCCCGAACTGCTCGCAGACGTAGGAGGCGTCCTCGGGCGAGAGCGCCATGTTCTTGGGCGCCAGCGGATCGATCGCCGGTGCCACGACGTTGACCTTGCCCCCCATCCCCGCCGGCACGTAGCTCTCCATGTGGAACAGCGTCTGCGGGTATTCCCTGATGTACGGAAGGAGCCGCCCGATCGTGTCGGGGTTCGGCGTCGAGAGATCGATGTGGCAGCGCCACACCCACCCCTCGGCCTTCTCGGGGACGAGCGTGTGCAAGGCGGCGGGTTGCGGGTCGTGGACCAGGCACACGTCCCAGCCGCTCGACAGCTCCCGGGCGTTCATCTCGTTGTAGGACTCCCAGGTCGACCACTGCTCGGGAGAGAGGTCGTCGGGCGCGCCCTGCAGCGCGTTGTGCATCAGCTTGGTGGCGTTGAAGAACTCCTCGCGCCCGTAGATGACCTGCCACTCGCAGTCCAGGCCGATGTCCCTCATCAGCGGGATGAGCGTGTAGAGGATCTCGCTGACGCCGCCCCCGAACGCGGTGGCCGAGAGCTGCACGACGCGCCTGCCCTTCAACGGCTCGGCGAGCGTGCGGATCTCCTCGACGAGGTCCTTGCCGACGATGTGCGTGTAGTCCGCGAGGGTCTTGGTGCCGACGGCGACGGGCTGGAGCACGGCGCGGAATGTATCGGGCGGCGTCCTAGGAGGATCCCGGGCGCCGGCCGAGCCTGACGGTCACGGTCCTGCGCTGCTTCCCGCGGAACACGTCGAGCTTGACGTTCTGCCCGGGGTCGTAGTTGCCGAGAATGCGGCCGAGGTCGTCCTCGAGGCGCACCGGGTGGCCGTTCACGGCCACGATGATGTCGGAATCGCGCGGCACCGACTGGCCCTGGAAGCGAACCTCGTCCTTGCCGGCCGTCAACCCCGCCTTGTCGGCCGGCCCTCCTCCGACCACCGTGGCCACGATGGCGCCGTGGTCGACGGTGAGCCCGAGCTTGCGCGCCAGCTGCGGATACAGCGACGCGCTCGACACGCCGAGGTAGGCGTACTCGACGCGGCCCTTCGCGCGCAGCTCAGCGAGGGAGCGCTTGACGCCGTCGATGGGAATCGCGAACCCCACGCCGCTGTTGTCGCCCGAGGTGCTGTTGATCTGCGAGTTGATGCCGAGCACCTTGCCCTGGGCGTCGACCAGCGGCCCGCCCGAGTTGCCGTGGTTGATCGCCGCGTCCGTCTGGATCGCGCCGCCGATCGAGAACTTGGTGAGCGACTCCAGCGTCCGATTGAGCGCCGAGATGACTCCGACCGACAGGGAGCCCTCCTCGCCGAATGGGCTGCCGATGGCCGCCACGGAAGAGCCGATCGCGACCGCCGAGCTCGATCCGAGCTCGAGCGGTCGCAGCGTCAGCCCCGCCGGATCGATTTTCAGCAGAGCGACGTCCTCGTTGGGGTCATAGCCGACGATCTTGGCCTCGACCTGGTTGCGGTCCGGGAAGCGGACGAAGACCTGGTCGACCTTGTGGAGCGCCGCGCCGTCGCCCGTGGTGACGACATGCGCGTTGGTCGCGATCTCCCCCGTGTCGTTGAGCACGAAGCCCGAGCCCTCCGCGCCCCGGCCGCGGATCGCGTCGCCCGTGCCGTACAGGCTGATGATCGTCACCACGCCCGGGGCGTCGCGAGCGTAGACGGCATGCGCGTCGAACCGCGCGCCGGTGGGCAGCGCCGCGGACGCCTTGGAGGTCGACGGGGCGACGTTCTCGACCGTGGTGCGCTCGACCGTCACCGTGGCGGACTTGTCCCCGGATCCGCCGCAGCCCGCGAGGGCGGCGGTGACCGAGAGCGCCGCGGTCGGGAGCCATCGGCTCATACCGGTATCTCCAGCGTGAAGGTCGTGGCCCCGCCGCCCGTGGCCACCGCGAGCGTCCCGCTCATCCGCTCCGCCAGCTCGCGGGCGATCGCGAGGCCCAGCCCCGAGCCCTGGGCGTCGTCGGAGGTGTAGAAGGGCTTGAAGATGTGGGGCAGCGCGCTGCGATGGATCCCGCCCCCGACGTCCTGGACGCCGAGCCTCAGCCTGGGCTCGGCATCGCCGGTGCGGGCCGCGGTCACCACCAGCCGGGTGCCGCGCGGCGTGTGGGTCAACGCGTTGTCGACGAGGATTCTCAGGATCTGTGCCACGCGCTCAGGATCGCACGTCGCGCGCATGGGCTCGTATGCGAGCCGCAGTTCGAGGTGCGAGTCGTGCTGAACCAGCGCCGGGGCGAACTCCGCCGCCAGCGCGCGAGCAAGGACTCCGACGTCGGTTTCCTCGGGCCGCAGCTCGAGCGACCCCGCTTCGAGCCTGGAGAGGTCGAGCAGGCCCGTGGCCAGCTTCTGCAGCCGGGTGACCTGCTGACGCAGCTGGCCGAGGAACTGCGACCGCGTCTGCTCGTCGAGCTCCTCGTCGGCCAAGAGCTCGAGGAAGCCGCCCAGCGAGAAGATCGGCGTGCGCAGCTCGTGCGAGGCGGTCGCGATGAAGCGCTTGCGCGCCTCGTCGAGCTCCGCGAGCTGGCCGCGCATGTCGTCGAGCTCGCGGGCGAGCTGACCGAGCTCGTCCGAGCTGTTGGTGGCGAACGTCGCGGTGAAGTCACCGGCGGCCACCGAGCGAGCGGTACGGCGCAGGCGCGCGACGCGCCGGCCGAGCCATCCGGCGAGGGCAAACGCGGCGAGAAGGGCCACGGCCAGGCCGATGGCGCCCGCCACCAGGATGCGGTTGCGCACCAGCGCGACGTTGGTCTCGACGTCGTCGAGCGGCCGCGAGAAGACCAGCGCAAAGCCCACCTGGCGCCTGCCGCGGCGGTCCGTGAAGAACAACGGGACGGCCGCCTCACCGACCCGCCCGGCGTCCCCGGCCTCCGAGCTCGTGACGAGCCGCCTGTCCTGCGCCGACCGCACGGCGACCGGGAACTGCAGGTCGCGGATCTCGACCTGATTGGTGGAGTCCGACCGCAGCGTGGCCTGCAGGCCACCGGTCACGCGGTTGATGCCCAGCAGCGTCACGCGGAGGCCGAGCTGGTCGGCCGTCTCGCGGACCAGGCCGTCGACCACCTTGACGTCCACATCGGTGGCCACCGCCTGCTGCACGGGGGGCGCGTAGCGGCGGGCCTGCTCACCCAGCGTCCTGAGCTCTTCGTCGCGCAGCTTCGAGGTCAGCGGCGGAACCGCATAGAGGTAGACGACGAGGATCGCCGCGGCGACGATCGCCACCAGCAGCCCCGCGAGCCGGACGGTCAGGGAGAGCCGGAGAGCGGCCACTACTCCGTGTCGCGGAAGCGGTAGCCCACGCCGCGAACCGTGAAGAGGTACTCGGGTTCCTTGGCGTCGAGCTCGAGCTTCTCGCGCAGGTGACGGATGTGGACGTCGATCGTCCGCGGATCGCGAAACGCCGAATCCCCCCAGATCCTCGTCAGCAGCATCTCTCGTGTGAAGACGCGGCCCGGATTGTGAGCCAGAGCCGAGAGGATCTCGAACTCGACGAACGTCAGGCGGATGTCCTGGCTGCGGGCGACGACCGTGCGCTTCCCCGGGTCGATGCGCAGCTCGGCGACCTGGAGGGGCTCGTCCTCGGGCGTCTGCTCACGGTCCCCGCTCATGCCCGCGCGACGCAGCGCCGCCCTCACCCGGCTGCGGAACTCACGCATGCTGAAGGGTTTGGTGATGTAGTCGTCGGCGCCCAGCTCCAGGCCGAGGACCTTGTCGATCTCCTCGGCCTTGGCGGTGAGCATGATGATCGGGACCGTGCTGCGCGCGCGCATGCGCTTGCACACCTCGAGGCCGTCGAGCTTGGGCATCATCACGTCGAGGACCACCAGGTCGAAGGCCTGCTCGCCGAAGCGGGCGAGGGCCTCCCGCCCGTCGGTCGCCTGGACGACCTCGTAGCCGTCCTTGCGCAGCGGATAGGACAGCAGCGTCTGCAACGACTGCTCGTCGTCGACCAGGAGGATGCGGGGGGGGCGGTCAACCATCCTCGGTAGTGTGGCGCAAGGTGCTCGACCCGCGGTTGTACCGGGCTTCCTTCGTTCCCATCCTGCTGGCGCTGGTCGTTGCCGCGTTCTCGCTCGTCGACCGACAGCGACCGCTCCAGACGACGCTGGCGCCCGACGCGTTCGACGGCGCCAGGGCCTTCGCGACGCTGCAGGGACTGGCCGCCCAGTACCCCGATCGCAGTCCGGGCGCCGCCGGTGACGGCCGGCTCGCCCGCACGGTGGAGCAGGCGTTCCGCCGCTCCTTCTGCCCCAAGAGCGGGACATCGGGCGGGTGCGACGCGGTGAGCGTGCGCAACATCACCGGGCGCACGGTCGTGGGTCAGCGCGACCTCGAGACGGTGATCGCCACCCGGCTCGGCGCGCCGGGCCCGGGGATCGTGGTGATCGCCCACCGCGATGCGGTGGGACCGACCGCCGAAGCCGAGCTCTCGGGTACGGCGGCGTTGCTCGAGCTGGCGCAGGTGTTCGGCGGCCGGCGCACGCAGCGTACGCTGACGCTCGTGTCCACGAGCGGCGGGAGCGGGGGGGCGGTCGGGGCCGAGCAGCTGGCCGGCGACATGCCCGAGAGCGACAAGCGGCCCGACGCGGTGCTGGTGCTGGGCGACATGGCCTCCGCGCAGGATCGGCGGCCCTGGGCGCTTCCGTGGTCGACGGGCCCGCAGCTGGCGCCCGTGCAGCTGAGGCGCACGGTCGAGGCCGCGCTGAAGCTCGAGACGGGATCCGATCCCGGTCAGCCGCGGGGCCTCGCGCAACTGGCCCGGCTGGCCTTCCCGTTCGCCATCGGCGAGGAGGGGCCCTTCAACGCGGCCGGGATCCCCGCGGTCGAGCTGAGCGCCAGCGGCGCTCGCGGGCCGGCCGCCGGAGCGCCCGTCTCCTCCCAACGGCTGCGCGGCTTCGGACGGGCGGCGCTGCGCACGATCGATGCCCTCGACAACGGCCCCGACCTCGACGGGGGGCCGAGCGGAAGGGTCGTTATCCTCAGCAAGGTGCTGCCGCCGTGGGTCGTGCGCCTGCTCGTCGGGGTACTGCTGCTCCCGATGCTCGTCGCCGCCGTCGACGGCCTGGCCCGCGTCCGCCGCCGCCGGGCGCCGGTCGCCGTGTGGCTGCGGTGGCTGGCCGGCTTCACCCTTCCGTTCGCGGCCGCGCTGCTGGTGGCGCGGCTGCTGGGATTGACCCGAGCGCTCGCTGACGCCCCCGCCGGGGCGGTGCCCGTGGGTCGCGTTCCCGTCGAAGGGCTGGCGCTTGCCGCGGTGGCCGTTGCCTTCGTGCTGGGCACGATGGCGGTCCGCCCTCTGCATCGGCTCCTTGCCGCCCCTCCCGACGAGGCTTCGGCCGTGGTGCGGGAGGGCGGCGGCTCGGCGGCGGCCCTGACTCTCGCTGTCACGGTCATCGCGATCGCCGTGTGGGCGGTCAACCCCTTCACGGCTGCGGTCCTCGTGCTTCCCGCCCACCTGTGGATGCTGGCGTCCGTGCCGGAGGTTCGATTGGGTCGCGCGCCCGCGCTGGCCCTGGTGCTCGCTGCGCTGATCCCGGGAGCGTTGGTGCTGGCCGTGTTCGGCTCGTCGGTCGGCGCCTCGGTGGGGCAGTTGCCGTGGACGCTGCTGCTCCTGGTGGCCGGCGGTCAGGTGGGGCCGCTCGCCCTGCTCGTGCTCTGCGCACTCGGCGCCTGCGCGGTCGGAGCGTTTCGCCTCGCGCTGATGCCCCCGATCGGCGAGCGACCGCCGGTGGCCGCGGAGTCGGTGCTCGGGCCCATGGGGTATGCCGGCCCCGGGTCGCTGGGCGGGACCGAGTCGGGCTTTGGGCGGGCACGGAGGTGAGCACGGAGGTGAGTACGGCCGTGAGCACGGCGGTGAGCACGGCGCAGCGTGGTCGCCGCGCGCTGCGTGGTCTCTCCACGGTGCTCATCGTGGCCGGAGTGCTGCTGCTCGCCGATGCGGGGCTGACGCTCGTCTGGCAGGAGCCCGTGTCGGCGTTCCTGGCCCAGCAGGACCAGGACCGGCTCGCAGGCGATCTCCTGAACATCGAGAAGGCGCCTCCGTCCGAACTGGAGCAGCGCGCACTCGCGGTGCTCGATGCGCGACAGCGCGTGGCGTTCCTGGCCCGGGACCTGCGGCGCCGTTCGGCGGAGGGCGCGGCGATCGGGCGCATCAAGATCCCGAAGATCGACGCGAACTTCGTGTTGGTCAACGGCACCTCGCACGACGCCCTGACCAAGGGGCCCGGGCTTTACCCGGAGACCCCGTTCCCGGGGGTTCCCGGAACCACGGCGATCGCCGGGCACCGGACGACCTATCTCGCGCCCTTCCGGCACATCGACGAGCTCAAGACGGGTGACGACATCGAGGTCGACATGCCCTACGGCAGGTTCACCTACAGCGTCGAGAAGCAGCTGATCGTCGATCCCAGCGCGCTGTGGGTGCTTCATCGCGTCGACCATGACCGGCTGGTGCTCTCCGCGTGCAACCCCCTCTACAGCGCGGCGCAGCGCATCATCATCTTCGCCCGGCTGGTCAAGGTGCAGCCCCGGGGGGCCGCGCTGTCGAGGGGGGGTACTAGGACACTCGTCGAGAAAGCTCCCGCTCTGTCCGGAAGCGGTCGATGAACGCAGCGAGTGCGGACGAGAGGCCGCGCATGTTCGACAGAACCATGTACCTCGACGACCTCAAGAACCGCATCAAGCACGACCAGTACGCGGTCGACCCCCAAGCGGTGGCCGCCGCCATCCTGGCGATGCTGCTCCGGGGTCGTCAGAAGGCGTGCTCGTAACCCCCTAGCTGCACCTCACGACCGTCCGCGTCGAGCAGCGCCACGCCCGGCCCTCCCTCGACCACCCGCCCCACGACGGTCGCCTGCGCGCAGGCGGCACGCGGCAGGCAGGCCAGCAGTTCGAAGTCCTCACCGCCCGCCACCGCCTGCTCGGTGCTCGCGCCGCGAGCCACCGGCACGGCGGCGAGGTCGATCTCCAGGCGCACGCCCGAGGCCTGCGCGATATGCCGCGCGTCCGCGGCGATTCCATCGGACAGGTCGATCATGGCGCGCGCTCCCGCCGCCGCCAGCGCCCGCCCCGCGGCCAGGCGCGGCTCGGGGAACAGGTAGGCGCTCAGCAGGTCCGGCGCGGGCGTCCGCTGCGCCTCCAGCGCCGCCAGACCGGCCGCCGCTCCCCCCAGCGCACCGGTGACGACCACGGTATCCCCCGCCCGGGCGCCGTCTCGCCCGACGAGCTCGGCCTCGTCCTCGACCCACCCGACCACCGTCACCGCCAGCGTGAGCGCCGGGGCCGCCGACACGTCGCCTCCGGCGATCGTCGTCTCCGTGCGGGCCGCAAGGTCGGTCATGCCGCGCACGAGGCGCTCGGCCTGCTCCAGGCCGGGCGGAATCCCCAGTGCCAGGTAGGCCTCGCCGGACTCGGCACCCATCGCGGCCAGGTCCGACAGGGCCGCGGCCAGCGCGCGATGTCCCACGGACTCGAGCGTCACCGGTCCCCCGATGCGGAAGTGCACCCCCTCGACCATCATGTCGACCGAGGTCACCGCGACGGGCCGTGAGCGGACCACGGCCGCGTCGTCGCCGAGCCAGCGCAGCACGCGCGCACGGTCTCCACCCGCCTCGCCCAGGACAGCCCCGATGGCGTCGATCAGCGCGAGCTCGCTCACGGCGGGGCACGGTAACCCTTTGACGGACGGGGAAGGCCGCGCTCAGGGGGAAACGGTGCCGTTGCCGCCCGAACCCGGCGCCTGGGTCCCGCCGCTGGGCACTGGGGCGGGCACCGGCGGGGCGGGTGTCGGGGTCGGCGAGGGCGTCGGCTGCGGCTGCGGCTGCGGCGGTGAGGCGTACAGGGAGGGGTCGTACGCGGTGCCGCCCTTGCCCGTGTTGTTGCCGTTGGTCGGACCCGTGGTTGTCGGGGGCGTGTAAGGCGTGTAGGGCGCATAGCCGCTCGAGTAGCCCTGGTTGCCTCTGACGCCCGTCTTCGAGTACTTGCCGAAGAACGGGATGGGCTGGAACGCCTCGCCGGGCAGCGGGAACTTGCCGCAGAAGCTTCCCTTGATCCGCTTCATGTAGGCCCCCCAGATCGGGGCGGCCGCCACTCCGCCGGCCGCGCCGGGCATGGGCTCGCGCGAGTCGGAGTGGCCCACCCAGACCGCGGTGGTCAGCCGGGGCGTGTAGCCGACGAACCAGGCGTCGGTGAAGCCGTCGGTCGTGCCCGTCTTGCCGGCTGCGGGGCACCCGATCTGCGCTGCCGTGCCCGTCCCACCCTGGACGTTGGCCTCGAGGATCTTGGTGGCCTCATAGGCCTGCCCATCGGTGAAGACCTTCTTCTTCTGGGGGGCGAAGGGCACCTCGCTGCGCCCGTCGGGAAAGGTGACCTTGGTCACCGCGATCGGCCGCACCCGGTAGCCGCCGTTGGCGATCGACGAGTAGGCGCGCGACATCTCGAGCGGAGAGACTCCGAGCCGCAGTCCGCCCAGTCCTTCGGCCGGGTACCCGTTGAGATGCGTGGTGATCCCCATGTCGTAGGCGGTCTGGCGGACCTCCTGCGGGCCGAGATCGAGATCGAGTTGCTGATAGATCGAGTTGTCCGAGGCCAGCGTCGCCCGGACGAGGTTCGCGCGGCCGATGTAGGTGTTCGAGTAGGTCGAGACGTCGATCGGCCCCCATTTTGGGTCCCTGAACTTCAACGGCATCGACGTGTAGCTCGTCGTGTTCGGATCGACCCCGCGGCGCAGGGCGGTCATCAGGACCATGACCTTGAAGGTGGAGCCGGGCTGGCGATGGCCCTGGGCGGCGAGGTTGAACTTCAGGTCGCCGTACCTGCGCGAGGTGGCCATGGCGCGGATGTAGCCGCTGTCGGGGTCCATCGTGACCAGCGCCGAGTCGCGGTCCGTGCCGGCGATGCCCTTGGCGAGGGCGATCTTCGCCGCCCGCTGCATCTTCAGGTCGAGCGTCGTGTAGATGTGCAGCCCGCCCTTGCGCACCGTCTCGTAGCCGTAGCGCTTGATCAACTCGGACTGGACGTAGTCGAAGAAGTAGCCCTCGCGACGCTCGGTGTAGTAGGCGTTGTGCTTGAGGCCGAGCGGCGCCTGCTGGGCCTGAAGCGCCTCGCCGGGGAGGATCATGCCCTGCTTGGCCATCTGGTCGAGCACCTGGTTGCGCCTGGCCCGCGCCTGCTGGGCGTTGCGGTAGGGGCTGTACTGCGACGGCGCCTGGGGCAGACCGGCCAGCAGGGCCGACTGGGCGAGCGTGAGGTCCTTGGCCGGCTTGTCGAAGAACACCCGCGCCGCCGCCTGGACGCCGACCGCGGTCTGGCCGCCGACCGTGCCGTACGGGACGTTGTTGATGTACTTGGTGAGGATCCAGTCCTTTCCCTGGCGCCCAGGGTGCTCGTTCTCGAGGTCCTCCGCGAGCTTCGCCTCCTGGATCTTGACCTTCAGCGTGCGGTCCTTGCCACGCTGGACGGCGGCCTTCTCGTAGAGGTTCTTGACGAGCTGCATGGTCAGGGTCGAGCCGCCCTGAACCGTCTGGCGATTCTCGAGGTTCTTGACGCCGGCGCGCACGATTCCCTCGAAGTCGACGCCCGTGTGCTCGTAGAAGCGCTTGTCCTCGATCGCCACCGTCGCGTCCCTGAGTGATCGGGGGATGTCGGCCGCCAGGACCTGCGAGCGCAGGATCGTCGACTGGATGAACCCCAGCCGCTGCCCGTCGGCGGCGTAGATGGCAGACGTCGCCCCCTGTGGGATCGGCTTGAGCGTGCTGATCGAGGGTGCCGAGGCAGCGATGCCGACGACCCATCCGACGATGCCCAGCAGGCCGAGGACCACGCTCCCGGCCAGGACCCCGACACCGAGGAAGATCATGCGCCGGGCGCCGGCCTGATGGCGGCGGCGTCGGCGTTGGCGCTCGTGAAGTGACATGGGATCAGCCCGCACGCGTCGCGGATGCGAGGCGCGCTGGACCGATGATTCTAGCCCGCCGGCAGCGCTCCTCCCGCGCCCGGTCTCGGGCGTCGTGGCGCCCGAGGAAGCTGTCGGCCACAATCGGGCGCATGAGCGCTGAAGGTATCCGAGGCCGGCCTCCGCTGGAGGTGCGCGGGGCGGCGGCGTGGGCCGCAGCCTGGCCGGACTGGCGCTCGTCGCTGCGCCTCGCGGCGACCGCCCTGCTCGTCACGCGCGCGGTCGTCTGGCTGGCCGGGATGGCGTCCGCGCACTGGGCGGGGGTCTCGCGGAACGCGCAGGTCTTCGACCCGGCGGGGCTCACGGGTGGCTTCGGTCCGGTCGGTGATCTCCTCGTCGCCCCCGCCGCGCGGTGGGACGCGACCTGGTATCTGCAGATCGCCCACGACGGCTACCTCGATACCACGCATGCGGCGTTCTTCCCGCTCTACCCGTTGCTGGCCCGCGCGGGAGGGGCGGCCCTCGGCTCGGCGCTGGCCGGCGGAATGCTCGTGTCGTTCCTCGCGGCGGTCGCGGGCCTCGCCGCGCTGCACAGGCTGGCCACGCTCGAACTGGGCGAGAAGCCGGCGCGGGCCGCCGTCTGGCTGCTGGCCTGCTTTCCCGCGGCGTTCTTCCTCTCGGCGGTCTACTCCGAGTCGTTGTTTCTCGCGCTTTCGGTCGGCAGCGTGCTGGCCGCACGGACGGGACGCTGGGGCTGGGCGGGCGTGCTCGGTGCCCTGGCCGCCGGGACGCGCAGTGCCGGGGTCGTGCTGCTCGTACCGCTCGCGGCGCTGTGGTGGACGTGCTCGCCCCGGCGGCCGCGCGACCTGGCCATGCTCGGCCTCGTGCCGCTGGGCGTGGCGGCCTACTGCGCCGGCCTCGCCGTGGCCGGGTTCGACGGGATGGCGCCCTTTCACGCTCAGGAGCAGTGGTTCCGGCACTACGCCGGGCCGTTCGTCGGGGCCTGGGACGGCGCGGTCGCCGCCTGGGACGGCGCACGGCAGCTGTTGTCGGGCTCTCGGATGCCCGTGTTCTTCACGAGGGCCGGTGGAGACCCCTTCACCGTCGCGGCCCACAACCTCGAGCTGTTCGCCACGCTGGTCGCGTTGGTGCCGGCGGTGGTGGGGACGCTGCGGCGCCTGCCCCTGGCCTACGGCGCCTATGTGGTCGTCGCGCTGGCGCTGCCGCTCTCATGGCCCGTGGTGCCTCAGCCCCTCATGTCGCTGCCGCGCTTCGCGCTGGTGCTCTTCCCGCTGTTCATGTGGCTCGGGTGGTGGACGGCCCGCGGCCGGTTCCGGACGTTGGTCCTCGGCGCGCTGTTCTGCGGGGGGCAGGCGTTCGCCGCGGCGGAGTTCGCGACCTGGCACTGGGTCGCATGATCGAGGCGGTGTTGCTCGATGCGCTCGGGACACTGCTCGAGCTCGAGGACCCCGGGCCCCCGCTGGCCGCCGAACTGACGCGGCTCGGCGCCCCCATCGCGGTGGGCGACGCGCGATCGGCGGTCCTGGCCGAGATGGCCTACTACAAGGACCACCACGACGAAGCCTCTGACCGCGTACGGCTCGACGACCTGCGCGGGCGCTGCGCCGCGGTCCTGCGCGACGCGCTGCCCCCGGTGGCGCGGGAGCTGGGCATCCAGCGGCTGACCGCGGCGCTGCTCGGCGCCCTGCGCTTCCGGCCCTACGAGGAGGTGCCCGGTGCGCTCGTCGCGCTCCGCGAGCGGGGCCTGAGGCTCGTCGTGGTCTCCAACTGGGACATCTCGCTGCACGACCAGCTTGCGGCAACCGGCCTGGCGACCATGATCGACGGGGCGGTCTCCTCGGCCGAGGTCGGCCGCGGCAAGCCGCATCCCGAGATCTACGTGTCCGCGCTGGGCCTCGCGGGCGTCGAGGCGAGCGGAGCGGTGATGGTCGGAGACAGCCCGGCAACCGACGTGGCCGGAGCCCTGGCCCTGGGCATCGAGGCCGTGCTGGTCGACCGCGGGGTCACCACCACCGGAGCGTCCGCGGGCTCGCATCTGATTCGTTCGCTGGCCGAGCTGCCGGCGCTCATAGAGTCCCTCGGGTGAGCGCACTGGAGTTCCCCGAGCGTCCGGCGCGCGTCGATCGGCCCGCGACGGAGGACGGGCGCCCGTGGGCGGCGCTCTGGGCCATCCCCATCGCGATCGGCGCGCTGGTCGCCGGCGGGCTGACCTACGCGGTGGTGGCCGCCATCCGCGGCTTGCTCACCGACGTTCCGGTCCATCAGGACGGCGTGGTCGGGGTGGCGCTCCACGGACCGCCTCCGCTCCTGACGGTGGCGGGCACGCTCGCGCAGGACCTCGCGCTCGTGGCCGGGGCCGTCCTGGCGGCGGCGGTGGCGCTCAAGGGCCGCGTGAGCGCCGCCCACTTCGGCCTGACGCGGGCTCGCCTGGCCTCCGGGGCCGGTTACGTCGTGGGGGGCTACGTCGCGTTCTTGGTGATCGCCGCGGCGTGGACCTCGGCGCTGGGCATCAAGGACCACGAGAACGTGCCCATCGATCTCGGCACGCGTGACTCGGCGGCCGCGTTCGCGGTTGCCGCCCTCCTGGTGTGCGTCGTCGCCCCCGTCTGCGAGGAGCTGTTCTTCCGGGGCTATCTGTTCGGCGCCCTGCGCCGTCGCGGGCTTCTCCTGGCGACGGTCGTCAGCGCGGCCGCCTTCGGGCTCGCGCACGCCGCGTCCGCGCCGCTGGGCTTCATCGTGCCGCTCGCGGCGCTGGGGGCGATCCTGGCCCTCCTCTACGAGCGGACGGGCTCGCTGTATCCGCCCATTGCGCTACACGCGCTGAACAACTCCGTCGCCTTCGGGATCGGTGACGGACGTCTGTGGGTCATCCCGATCTGCCTGGCCGCGTCGGGCCTCGCGATGTACCTGCTCGCGCGGGCCGTCGGCGGGCGACGGGCGTGGCGGACCGTCGCCCCGAGCGCGTAGGATGCCCGGCGTGCGTCGCCTCCTGCCGGGCCTGATCGTCCTTGCCGTCGCGTCGCTCGGCGCGGCCGGCGCCCAGGCCCAGACGACCCCCCGGGCCGTGCCGGCCAAGCTCGTGCTCGATCTCCAGAAGGTCGGCCATGTCCAGCGCGCCGTGGCGCTGGCCGGCAGCACCTTCCGCGTGCGCGGCACGGTTTCCCCATACGTCGCCGGCCAGCACGTCGAGGTCCGGGTCTTCCTCAATTCGCACATGATCCTGGCCAAGACGAAGCCGGTCGTCGCGCCGGCCGCGGGCGCCCCGGGGCAGTTCGTCGCCGACTTCAGGACCGCGATCCACGGGCGGATGCGCATAGGGGTCACGCACGCCGCGACCGCGGAGATGAGCTACGCGCATGCGAGCACCGGGCCCCTCAACGTGATCGGCAGCTCGGCGCAACCCGGTCAGTCCGGGTTCACCGTCCGCGTGATGCAGCGCCTCCTGCGCGACGCGGGCTACGTGCCCGGCCATCCGGGCCTCTATGACGACCGCACGGCCCGGGCCGTCCTGGCCTTTCGCAAGATGGCCGGCCTGGCGCGCATCACGACGGCGAGTCGGGCCGTGCTGCGCCGGATGATCGACGGGCGCGGGCGGTTCGAGGTCCTGTACCCCGGCCACGGCCACCACGTCGAGGCCGATCTCAGCCATCAGGTGCTGGCGCTGATCGACGGAGGCCGGGTCGAGCACCTGTACCCGCTGAGCTCGGGCAAGCCGTCGACGCCGACCGTCCTGGGCCGCTTCCGCGTCTACCGCAGGCAGCCCGGCACCAACTCCCACGGGATGGTGCATTCGAGCTACTTCATCGGCGGCTACGCGATCCACGGCTACGCCGACGTGCCGCCCTACCCGGCCAGCCACGGCTGTCTCCGCGTGCCGGTGCCCGACGCGTTGTCGATCTTCTCGTGGATCCGGATGGGCGATCGCGTCGACACCTACTACCGCAGCGGCAGCCATCGTCACGTCAAGCCCTCGCCCAACGCCGGGCCCTAGACCTAGTCGGCCTCGGCGAAGCAGTCCTCGGCTCCGGCGGCCTCGGCGACCAGCGTCGCGAGCATCTCCGGCATGCCCCCGCGCGCGTACGCTGCGCGCTGGCGGGCGGCACCGTTGCCGTCGGTGAGCACGCGCTCGATCTCGTCGAGGCCGGCGGAGTCCAGGTCGGCCGACAGCGCACGGGCGATCTCGGGCACCGGCCGCAGGGCGCCCTGGTACCACAGCGTGGCATCGAGCCCGTCGCGCGCCGCGCGGTAGCTCGACTCCATCAGCACCTCTCGCGGCGTCCATGGCGGTGAGGCGGACTCGGCGGCCCGTCGTGCCAGGGCGTGGACGAGCGCCGAGAGGCCGAGCACGTCGCGCAACGAGGATTGGGCGTCCATCGCCCGCACCTCCACGGTTCCCAGCTGCGGGTGGGGGCGGAGGTCCCACCACAGAAACGTGTAGTCGGGGAGGTCTCCCGCCCGCAGCACCGCGTCGACAGCGGACTCGTATTCGTCCCGGGAGCCGAAGGCCTGCGGGATGTCCGCGCGCGGATAGCTCCGGAACATCTGCGCGCGGCCGGAGGCCAGGCGCGAATCGCGGCCGTGCCAGAACGGCGAGTTCGCGGCCAGCGCCTGGAGAAGCGGAAGGTGCTCGCGCAGGCCGTTGAAGACGCGCAGGGCGCTCACCTCGTCGGGCATGCCCACATGGACGTGCAGCGCGCAGGTGGGCGTGCGCTCGGAGAGCCCGCGCAGCTGGGCGGCGACCTGGTCATAGCGAGCATCGCGCACGTGGGGTGCTTCCCCGAACGGCCCGGCCGGATGGAGGCCGGCGCCCATCAGCGTCGCGCCCGCCGCTCGGGCGCGGGCGCGCGTGGCGGCCAGGGCGGCCACGGCCTCGGGCGCATCGGCGCAGACCGGGGTCGTCGACTCGACCAGCGCGAGGTAGAGGTCCGGCTTGAGGCCTCGGACGTAGGTGAGGATCCGCGCGGCATCGTGGGCCAGCAGGTGGGTCCGGGGGTCGACGAGCAACAGCTCCTCCTCGACCCCCAGCGCGAACGCTCTGCCGTAGGGCACGGCCGCGTAGGGTAGGCCGCGCCCATGGACGCCCGCGCCCGGTTGATCGCAGAGCTGCGCGAGCACGCGCTCGTGATCGGGCCGGTCACGCTGAGCAGCGGCGCCACCGCCGAGTACTACGTCGACGCCAAGCGCGCCATCCTGCGCCCGGAGGGGTTCTCCGCGCTCGGCGAGCTCGTCGCCACGCTCGCCGGCGAGCTCGGCGCGACCGCCGTGGGCGGCCTGACGATGGGAGCCGATCCGGTTGCCTGCGCGGCGCTCGCCGGAGGGGCCGACGTCAAGGCGTTCTTCGTCCGCAAGGACTCCAAGGCCCACGGCCTTCAGCGCAAGGTCGAGGGCCCGCTGCTCGAGGACGGCGACCGCTGCCTGGTCGTCGAGGACGTCAGCACGACGGGCGGATCGGCGCTGCAGGCCGTAACCGCGCTGCGGGAGGCCGGCCACGAGGTGGTCGCGGTCCTGACCGTGCTCGACCGCCTGGCGGGCGCGCGGGAACGGATCGCGGCCGACGCCGGCGTCCCGTTCCATCCGCTGACCACCATCGACGAGGTCTACCCCGAGCGCCCGGATCGCCACTGGCTCACGCGCGGGCGCGCACCACTGCGAGGCGATCGCCCTTCGTGAGCTCGGGCAGGTCGTGGTGCGCCACGGTCTCGATCCCCTCGAAGCCCGCCGCCGCCAGCCAGTCGGCCAGCGCCGCGTCGCTGGCCACCCACCACGTGTACAGCACGTCTGCCTGCTCCGCGCGGAACTCGGCGAACGTCCGCCCGCGCAGGCGGCGCGGCAGGCCGACGACGGTCTCGACGACCACCACCTCGCCGTCTGGCGCCAGTGACCGGTGGATGCGTTCCAGCGCTCCGACCGGATCGCGTAGGTGCTGCAGGAGCGTTCCACACAGCACGAGGTCCAACGGCCCCCCGGCCAGGTCCGGGGTGAGGCCGTAGACGTTGCCCTCCACGCGCCGGACGGCCGAGTCCAGCGCCGCGTGGGCGATGCGAAAGCCCTCGCCCCATGCCAGCTCTCCGAGCTCGCCGCGCTCGAGCCGGGCGCGGGTCCGTGGAAGCATGTCGGCCGCGGCCGGGTCGCTGAGGTCCAGCGCGATCACCTCGGCCGCGCCGCGGCGCTCCATCTCGAACGCCCAGAAGCCGTCGAACGTGCCGACGTCCAGGCAGCGGCGACCGTGCAGCTGCTCGGGCAGGGCGTCGGAGGCGACCGCGCGCAGGTCGGCGTAGCCCGGGGTGACCACGCCACCGGGAAGCTCGAGCACGTGATACCAGGCGCCGTGGCGCGCCACCTCGCTCGCGACGTCCACCGTCAGTCCCCGCCGCATCCCGCCACGGCCCACAGTGCCACGAGCGCCAGGAGATCGCGGGAGCGCCAAGTCACGGCGGCAGCCTAGCCCCGTTTCCTCCGCGCAGCGCCCTCCGTTCGCGGGGGCATTCCAGTGCCCCGAGCTGGATTCGAACCAGCGGCCTTCCCCTTAGGAGGGGGACGCTCTATCCAGCTGAGCTATCGGGGCCCATGTTCGGCGGAAGATAGCGGTAGGTTGGCGGCACGGCTTGCTTAACGCCATGTAAAGAGGGGCGTCGCAGAATGCGGCGAACCACCGGACGCACCAGCCTCCCAGTGCCCGGGCCCGTGCCTGACCTCGCCCGCCGACATCCGACATCCACCGCGCCCGCGCCGCGCCGGTCGTGAGCGTCAACGCCCTCGAGATCCAGGAGGTCGCGCTGGGGACGCCCGAGGGGGGCGACGTGGCGGCCCGCTCCCCCCTGCAGCTGTTCTGGCGGCGGTTTCGCCGCGATCGCGTCGCGCTCGTCGCGCTCGGGTTCATCGTGGTGCTGCTCCTGGTCGCGCTCGCGGCGCCGCTGATCGTCAAGGCGCTCGGCCTCAAGCCTCTCAACAGCCCCAACACCGCGGAGCTGGACTCGTTCGGCTCGCCGATCGGCCCCAACTCGGTGCACCCCCTCGGCGTCGACGACCTGGGCCGCGACATCCTCGCCCGCGTCATCTACGGCGCTCGGGTCTCGCTCGAGGTCGCGTTCATCTCGACGGGGGTCGCGGTGCTGATCGGCGTGGTCGTGGGCACCCTCGCGGGGTTCTTCCGCGGCCCGGTCGACACCGCGCTGTCGCGGTTCATGGATGTCGTGCTCGCCTTCCCGATCCTGCTGCTCGCCATCGGGCTGGCCTCGGCCTGCTCGCTGGGCAACGGGTGCCTGGGCGGCCTCATCCAGCCGGGTGAGACCACGCTGATCTTCGTCATCGCGCTGTCGTCGTGGCCCTACATCGGGCGCATCATCCGCGGCCAGGTGCTGTCGCTGCGCGAGAAGGAGTTCGTCGAGGCCTCCCGCTCGCTCGGGGCCTCCAACGGCCGCATCATGGGCCGCGAGATCCTGCCCAACCTCGTCGCGCCGATCATCGTCTACACGTCGTTGATCCTGCCCACCAACATCCTCTACGAGGCCGCCCTGTCGTTCCTCGGCGTCGGCGTCCAGCCGCCCACCGCGAGCTGGGGCCAGATGATCGCGGCGGCCTCCCCGGTGTTCGACAGCGCCTGGTGGTACATGCTCTTCCCCGGTCTCGCCCTCGTGATGACCGTCCTGGCCTTCAATCTCGTCGGTGACGGGCTCCAGGACGCCCTCGACCCGCGTGGCAACAACTGATGACTCGTTCAACGTCTCAAACCAAGGAGAACAACAGGCACATGCGTCCTTTCAAGCTGACGTCCGCCGCGCTCGCGGCGGCCGCCTCCGTGCTCGTCCTCGCGGCGTGCGGCGGCAGCAACAGCAGCAACAACAGCGGGTCGAGCGGCGGCCCGTCCGCCGACACGAGCGGCCTCGCCGACGTCGCGACATCCGACAGCCAGCAGAAGGGCGGCACGCTCAAGGTCGTCACGGCCGAGGGCTGGGAGCACCTCGATCCCGGCCAGTCCTACTTCCAGATCGACTACCTGGTCGTCTACGCCACGCAGCGCCCGCTCTACGCGTTCACGCCCGACAGCCCGCTCAAGGCCGTGCCCGACCTCGCCGAGGGGGCTCCGCAGATCAGCCCGGACGGCAAGACGGTGACGGTCAAGATCCGGCCCGACGTCAAGTGGTCCCCGCCGCTCACGCGCACGGTGACCTCCGACGACGTCAAGTACGCCTTCGAGCGCGACTTCAATCCCAACGTCCCCAACGCCTACGCCACGATCTACTACCCGATCGTCGGTGCCGACAAGTCCAAGGGCGGCCCGATCTCGGGCATCCAGACGCCGGACAAGACGACGATCGTCTTTCACCTGACCAAGAACTACGGCGCCACGTTCGCGCAGGCCCTCTCGCTGCCGGGCAGCGCTCCGGTGCCGCGGGAACTGGCGGTCAAGGCGGACAAGGCGAACCCGACCAAGTACGACAGCGAGCCGACCAAGCAGGCCTTCAGCGGCCCGTACATGATCCAGAGCTACAAGTCGGGTCGCGCGCTGACCCTGGTGCGCAACCCCAACTGGGATCCCAAGAGCGACTACCGGCCGGCCTACGCCGACAAGATCGTCTGGAAGGCCGGTGGCGACCCGAACGTGCTCGCGCGTCAGACGCTCGCCAGCACGGATCTGCTGATGGCTGACGTGCCGCCCGCTCCGGTCCTCAAGACGGCCTATCAGACCAAGAAGAGCCAGCTGGCGATCTCGACGCTGGGCAACCGCTTCGTGGCGCTGAACAACTCCATCCCGCCGTTCAACAACGTCAACCTGCGCCGGGCGGTCGTCGCCGCGGCCGACCGCAACGCCTACCTGCTGTCGCGCGGCGGCAAGCTCGTGGGCACCGTCGCCACGCATTTCCTGGGGCCGGAGGTCTCGGGCTTCAAGGAGGCGGGGAGCGAGGCCGGCTTCGGGCTGGACTTCCTCAAGAACCCGAGCGGCGACATGGAGGTCGCCAAGAAGTACATGAAGGCCGCGGGCTACCCGAGCGGCCAGTACACGGGGAAGGAGAAGGTGCTGATCGTCGGGTCCAACTCGGACCCGGGCCCCAAGGAGATGCAGGTCGTCCAGGCGGGCCTGCAGGCGCTGGGCTTCAAGACCACGATCAAGGCCGTGCCGCAGCAGACGATGTACTCCAAGTACTGCGGTTACGTCAAGGCCAAGATCACGGTATGCCCGACGGCGGGCTGGCTCGAGGACTTCCCCGACCCGTATTCCTACCTCTACATCCCGTTCAGCGGCAAGGCGATCGTCCCGGTCAACAACTCGAACTGGGGCTCGGTCAACGATCCGAAGATCAACGCGGCGATGGACAAGGCCGCGCAGGTCACCGATCCGGGCGAGCGCAACAAGGCGTGGGCCGGGGTCGACAAGATGCTCACGTCGTCGGCGGTGGCCATCCCGGAGATGTGGTCCGCCGATGCCAACATCAAGGGCAGCGTGGTCCACGGCGTCAAGGACGCGTGGAACGACGACTGGAACCTGTCGTTCAGCTCGGTGAAATAGGCAGCCGACACCGGTGACGCCGTCGGGGCTCCGCCAGCGCGCGGGGCCCCGGCCGGCACCTCGAGCTCATGGGCCGCTACATCATCCGCCGCACCCTGTGGGTCGTCCTGCTGCTGCTGATCGTCAGCGCCGTGACGTTCCTGATCTTCTACCTGCTCCCCACCGGGGATCCCGCCGCGCTGCGCGCCGGTAAGTCGCCCAGCCCCGGGCAGCTGGCGGCGATCCGCCACACGCTCGGGCTCGACAAGCCCGTCTACGAGCAGTACTGGATCTTCATGAAGAAGATCGTCCTGCACTTCGACTTCGGCTACAGCTATCAGAACTCCCAGCCCGTCCGCGACGAGATCTTCCAGCGCCTGCCCGCGACCGCCTCGCTGACGATCGGGGCGGTGGTGGTCTGGCTGCTCATCGGGCTGCCGATCGGGGTGATCTCGGCGATTCGCAGCCGGTCGTTCTTCGATCGCCTGAGCATGGGCGGCGCGCTGCTGGCCATCTCGGCGCCCGTGTACTGGCTCGGCCTGGTCGGGCTCTACCTCTTCTCCAACGACATCGGCATCGTTCACGTCTTCGACGGCGCCGGAAGCTACACGCCGCTGAGCGAGAACCCGGGGCGCTGGTTCGGCTCGCTGCTGCTGCCGTGGCTCGTCCTGGCCGCGAGCTTCGCCGCCTTCTACGCCCGGTTGCTGCGCTCCAACCTCATCGAGGTGATGTCCCAGGACTACATCCGCACGGCCCGGGCCAAGGGCCTGCCCGAGCGCCGCGTGATCTGGCGCCACGGCATGCGCTCGGCGATCACGCCGATCGTCACCATCCTGGGCCTCGACATCGGCATCCTGCTCGGCGGGGCGATCCTCACCGAGACCGTCTTCAACATCCCCGGGATCGGCCGCTACGCCTACGAGGCGATCATCAACACGGACCTGCCGGTGATCCAGGGTACGGTGCTGTTCGGTGCGTTCTTCATCGTCGTCGCGAACCTGATCGTCGACATCGCCTACGCGTTCCTCGATCCCCGGGTGCGCTACTCGTGACCCCGCTGCTGGAGGTCGACGACCTGCGGGTCGAGTTCGCGACCGAGGACGGCGTCGTCCACGCCGTCGACGGCGTCTCGCTGGCCGTCGAGGAGGGGCGCACGCTGGGGATCGTCGGCGAGTCGGGCTCGGGCAAGAGCGTGACCGGCCTGTCCGTGATGGGTCTGACGCGCGGCCGCAACGCGACGATCTCGGGGCAGGCGCGCTTCGACGGGATGGATCTCGTCGGGATGGCCGACCACGAGCTGCGCTCCGTGCGCGGCAACGACGTCGCGATGGTCTTTCAGGACCCGCTGTCCTCGCTGCACCCCTACTACACCGTCGGCGGCCAGCTCGTGGAGGCCTACCGGACCCATCACCCCGGCGCCGGCCGGGGGGAGAGCCGCGACCGGGCCGCGGAGATGCTCGGCCTCGTCGGCATCCCCGACGCGCAGGACAGGCTGGACAGCCACCCGCACGAGTTCTCGGGTGGCATGCGCCAGCGCGCGATGATCGCGATGGCGCTGATCAACGAGCCGCGCCTGCTGATCGCCGACGAGCCGACCACGGCGCTCGACGTCACGGTGCAGGCCCAGATCCTCGAGCTCATCCAGCGCCTGCAGTCCGAGCTCGGGATGGCGGTGATCATGATCACCCACGACCTGGGCGTCGTGGCCGAGCTGGCCGACGACGTGGCGGTCATGTACGCCGGGCGGATCGTCGAGCACGGCCCGAAGACGACGATCTTCGACGCGCCCGAGCATCCCTACACCTGGGGCCTGCTGGGCTCGATCCCGCGCCTGACCGCCCCTCGCGACGAGGAGCTCGTGCCGATCCCCGGCCGCCCGCCGAGCCTCATCAACCGCCCGAGCGGCTGCAGCTTCCACCCGCGCTGTCCGTACGTGCGTCCCGCCCACACCGAGGTCGAGCCGTCGCTCGAGCCGATTTCCGCCGACCCCGCGCACCGGGTGGCCTGCCTGCTCGCCGAGCCGGCGCGCCGGAAGCTGTGGGGGCAGCTTCGCCAGGGCGCGAGCCCGCAGGACGCCCGCGAGGCCGTGCTCGGGGCCGAGGTGCCGTCCTGATGGCCGAGAACCTGCTCGAGGTCCGCGACCTGGTCAAGCACTTCCCGATCAGCCAGGGGGGTCTGCTCCGCCGCCAGGTCGGCGCGGTGCACGCGATCGACGGCGTCTCCCTGGAGGTCCGCCGGGGGGAGACGCTGGGGATCGTCGGCGAGACGGGGTGCGGCAAGAGCACCACCGCGCGGGTGATGATGCGCCTGCTCGACCCCACGAGCGGCACGATCACGTTCGAGGGCGAGGACGTCACGACGGTCAAGGGCGCCCGGCTCAAGGCGCTGCGCCGGGAGATGCAGATGATCTTCCAGGACCCCTACTCCTCGTTGAACCCGCGCAAGTCGGTGGGATCGATCATCGCCGAGCCGTTCGCGATCCACGGCCTGCTGGGGGGCAAGGGAGAGCGCAAGGCCGGCGTGCAGGAGCTGATGGACCGCGTGGGGCTCAACCCGGAGCACTACAACCGCTACCCGCACGAGTTCTCGGGCGGCCAGCGCCAGCGGATCGGCGTGGCGCGGGCGATCGCGCTCGAACCCAAGCTGATCGTCGCTGACGAGCCGGTCTCGGCGCTGGACGTCTCGATCCAGGCGCAGGTGCTCAACCTCCTGCGCGGGCTCCAGCGCGACCTCGGCCTCACGCTGGTCTTCATCGCCCACGACCTCTCGGTCGTCCGTCACATGTGCGAGCGCGTCGCGGTCATGTACCTCGGCTCGATCGTCGAGATGGCCGACTCCGACACGCTGTACTCCAAGCCCCGCCACCCGTACACCGGCGCGCTCCTGTCGGCCGTGCCGGTCGCCGACGCCCACGCCGCCGCCGGCAAGCGCCGCCAGGTCCTGCAGGGCGACGTGCCCAGCCCGACCAACCCCCCGCCGGCGTGCCGCTTCCACACGCGGTGCCCGAAGATCCAACCCGTCTGCCGGGAGGAGGCGCCCGCGCTGACGCCCAAGGACGGGGGTTCGCTGGCCGCCTGCCACTTCCCGCTGACCGATGACGAGGTGGCCACCCAGGTGCCGGGCCTGGCGTCAAACGGTCGCTGAGGGCCGCCTCAGTCCAGCCACGAGACGACGTCGTCGGTCGGGGCGCGCTCGGGCACCCGCTGGGCCTGGCGGGGGCGACCGAGGTGCAGCAGGCCGATCAGCCGCTCGTCGTCTGCAACGCCGAGCGCCGCGCGGCCCGGCTCCGTGCGCAGCACCCCGGGGGTGCGCCAGTAGGACGCGAGGCCCCGGCCGTGCCCGGCCAGCAGGACGATGTACGCGGCGCATCCCGCGGCGAGCAGATCCTCCTCGTCGGCCGCGGGATCCCCGGTCAGCACGGCCGACACGGCGACGAGCGTCGGCGCCCTGTCGAGCTTGGCGGCCGCCTCAGCGCCGGCCG
>JBBPZE010000101.1:0-4151 GCA_038199185.1 Solirubrobacterales bacterium | reverse complement strand
TCGAGCTCGGCGATGCGGTCGTCGATTCGGGCGGTCCACGAGGCTGAGAGCCGGGCCCAGTCCGTCCGGCGAGGGACACGGTTCTCCGGGAGCTTGGCGAGCTCCTCCTCGATCTCGCCGAGGGTCAGCCCCACCCGCTGTGCGAAGACGATGAAGGCGATCCGGCGGATCACCGACCGTTCGTAGACCCGGTGGCCGGCCGCCGTCCGCGCGGAGCGGATTAGGCCGCGCACCTCGTAGAAGCGCAGCGCGGACGCGGCCACGCCGCTGCGGTTCGCGACCTCGCCGATCGTCAGGGAGTTGGCCACCCGGAGCAGTCAAGCGAGAATCGCCCTTGACTTCAAGTGCGCTTGAACATGCATCATGCTCGGCGTGAACGTCGCCATCGTCACCGGAGCGTCCCGCGGGCTCGGCCTGGCGCTGACCCGCGAGCTGGTCGTCCGCGGGTGGAAGGTCGTCGTCGACGCCCGAGACGCCGCGGCGCTGGCCGACGCGACGGAGGGACTCGCAGGTGTCGTCCCGATCCCGGGCGACGTGACCGACCCGCGGCACCGCGTCGATCTGGTGCAGGCGGCGGGCGAGACGATCGACCTCGTCGTCAACAACGCGAGCGCGCTGGGCCCGAGCCCGCAGCCGGCGCTCGCCGACTACCCCGTCGAGGAGCTCCGGCGGGTCTACGACGTCAACGTGCTCGCCCCGCTGGCCCTGATCCAGCTGGCGCTCCCGAAGTTGAGTGCGAACGCGGCGATCCTCGACATCACCTCCGACGCCGCGGTCGAGCCGTACGCGGGCTGGGGCGGGTACGGCTCCTCCAAGGCGGCCCTCGACCACCTGACGGCCATTCTCGCCGCCGAGCATGCCGAGCTGCGCGTCTATGCAGTGGATCCGGGCGACATGCGAACGGAGATGCACCAGGATGCGTTCCCCGGGGAAGACATCTCCGACCGGCCGCCTCCCGAGGACAGCGTCCCCGGACTGCTCGCGCTCATCGACGGATCGCTGCCCAGCGGGCGCTACCGGGCGCACGCGCTGGCGCCGGGCCGCGCGTGAGCGTCCTCGCCTTCCCGGGACTGCCGGCGGCGTGCGCGCCGCCGGAGGCGCGGGGCCGAACGCGGGCCGACGTCGGGCTGCTGGTCACCACCCGGTCTGACGGCGCGCCTCGGAGCGTGCGCTTCGAGGAGCTTCCGCGCTTCCTCCTCCCCGGCGACCTGCTCGTCGTCAACACGTCGGCGACGCTCCCGGCCGCGCTGTCC
Source organism: Solirubrobacterales bacterium (assembly GCA_038199185.1). Lineage (GTDB taxonomy): Bacteria > Actinomycetota > Thermoleophilia > Solirubrobacterales > Solirubrobacteraceae > BP-464. Next base: position 2,898 of record JBBPZE010000101.1, on the reverse strand, counting down.
GCCCGGCTCGACGGCGTCGAGGTCCACATGCACCTCTCGACGCCGCTCGAGCACGGCCGCTGGGTCGTCGAGCTGCGCACGCCGGACCTCCGACCGCTCGAACGCCCGCCGATGGGGGCCAGGCTCGAGCTGCCGGACCGGGGCCGCCTCACGCTCCTCGCGCCGTACCGCGGAAGCGATCGCCTCACCGAGGCCGAGGTCAGGCTGCCCGGCGGGACGACCGCCTACCTCGCGCGTCATGGAGCGCCCATCCGGTACGGCGACCAGGGACCCCGGTGGCCCCTCGACGCCTACCAGACCATCTTCGCGCTCGAGCCCGGCAGCGCCGAGATGCCGAGCGCGGGGCGGCCGTTCAGCCCGGAGCTCGTCACCGAGCTCGTGTCCGGCGGCGTCCTCGTCGCGCCGCTGACCCTCCACGCCGGCGTGTCCTCGCTCGAGCGCGACGAGGCGCCCTACCCCGAGCGCTACCGCGTCCCGGCCGAGACCGCGCGCCTGGTCAACGCGGTCCACGCCTGGTTCGGACGCGTCATCGCCGTCGGCACGACCGTCGCTCGTGCACTCGAAACGGCGTCGGCGCCCGACGGCACGGTGGATGCCGGCGGGGGGTGGACTGACGTCGTGATCACGCCCGAGCGCGGCCTGCACGCGGTCGACGGGCTGATCACGGGCTGGCACGAGCCTGAGTCCTCCCACCTCCTCATGCTCGAGGCCGTGGCCGGACGCGAGCTCCTCGAGCGCTCCTATGCCGAGGCCGCCGCCCTCGGCTTCGCGGGGCACGAGTTCGGCGACGCTCACCTCATTCTCCCGTAGCGGTCGCCTCCCTACGAGCGGGCGTCGATCCATGCGCGAGCCGAGCTCGGGAGAGCCGGATTGGGTGGGTTCGGCCTCTTCGCGTACTCGCCTCGCTGCTCGCTGCGGCCGTCAGCTCTCGTGGTCCTCGCTGCGAGCGCGCGCCACGGCGTCGGCCGGCGACCCGTCGAAGGGGTCTCCGTGGCCCGGCAGCAGCTTGCCGGCGTCGATCGACGCGAGGGCCGACAGCGATTCGCGTGTCTGCTTCGGATCGCTGTTCAGCTGATCCGGCACGAGCCGTGCACCACGCTCGCGGGTCAGCACGTCCAGGGTCGCGATCGAGTCGCCGCTGAACACGACGCCGTGCTGGTCGAGCACGAGCGCGACATGCCCCTCTGTGTGCCCTGGCGTGGGCACGGCCCGCAGACGGCCCGGGGCGTCGATCGGGGCGTCGGCCTCGAAGGTGACCACGTCCTGGATCCACGTCGGCGTCATGAAGCCACGGGCGCTCGCGTGCAGCACGAAGCCGAGCGCCGACGGCCGCCAGAGCGTGGGGACCAGGCCGGGCACGAGCGAGAACGGGGATGACCCCCTCGCCTCGCCACGTGCGCGCGGCGCCTCCGCGCGGTACACGTGCACCGTCGCACCGCACTGCTCGCGCACCTTCTCCGCCGCGCCGAGGTGATCCGGGTGAGCGTGCGTCAGCACCACCGAGGTCACGTCGGCCGGTGACCGGCCGATCTCTCCGAGCGCCGCCACTACGCGCGGCCAAGACCGCGGCCACCCGGCATCGACCAGGGCGACCTCTCCGCCGTCCTCGATCAGGTACCAGTTGACGAGCCCGTCGGCGACGCGATGAACCCCGGACGCGACCTCCGTCGCGAGCGCCATCAGGCGGCGCCGAGTTGCCGCAGGATCCCGAGCTCGTCGCTCGAGCCCCAGCGCTCGACGATCTTCCCGTTCTCGAACCGCCCGATCTGGATGCCGGTGATCTCGATCTCCGTGCCGGTCGGCGCGATTCCCTGGAACTTGCCCTTGTGCGTACCGGTCAGGGTGTAGGCCACCACCACATGGTCGTCGTCGACCACCTCGTGCCTCGGCTCGATGTGTGCGTCGGGGAATGCCGCCGTGAGGGTCTTCCAGAACGTCCTGAAGCCCTCTCGTCCCGGCCCCTGGTCAGGCGCTGGATCATGGTCGACGGCGTCCTCCGCGAAGGACTCCACCGCGGCGTCGATGTTGCCTGCGTTCACGTTCTCCGCCAGATGCTCCTGGGCGGCGACGTTGTCGTCTCTCGACATGTGGCTCTCTCCTGGATCTCGGTGTCAAGCCCCCGGTACCCCATGCCCTCGCCGCCGCAACCGCGCATCGGCGCCACGTTGTGGTAGTCGTCACCCGGGGATCACGCCTTCGGCTGCCAGAAGGCGACCTCGCCGGCCCGGGGTGCTGCCACGACGCTGCGCCAGCCCGCCGGGCCTTCGCGGGGCTCGAGCAGCACCGAGGCCCCCAGCTAGCGCGCCCTGTCCGTGGCATCTCTGATCTCGGTGACCTCGACGTAGGGCAGCCACACCGGGCGCCGCGTCTCGCATTCCACGATGCCGCCACCGATGCCGTGGCCCAGCTCGAGTGCGAGGTATGAGCCACATCCCGCGTCGATCCGTTCCTCGCGCCAGCCGCAGAGCTGCGTGTAGAACGCGCAGGCACGCTCCATATCGCCGGTGTGCAGCTCCATGTGGACAACTGGATTGGCGGGGATCGGCCTCATGCCCTCCCCTCTATGACCGCCGCGGGGTCGCGGACTCATCGGTGGGAGTGACGAGCTTCGTCCGCCCCAACGATCTCGGGGACCCGTTCGCAAGTGCGCGGGTGCGCTGGCGGGCGCCGCCCGAGAAACCCCACCGAGCTCATCCGCCCACGACTCTCCCGCAGGAATGAGCGCCAACCCTGCAGATTCGGCCGTGCCCGGGCGCGAGCCGCTCGAGGCGGCCCGCGACGGCGGCGAGCACGCCTACCGGCGTCTGGTCGAGCCCCATCGCTCGGAGCTGCACGCGCATTGCTACCGGATGCTCGGCTCGGTCCACGACGCCGACGACGCGCTGCAGGAGGCCCTGT
>JBBPZE010000100.1:0-6907 GCA_038199185.1 Solirubrobacterales bacterium | reverse complement strand
GCTGTTCTACATCAAGGACATCGGCTCGTCGGTCATGTTCTTCGGAGCCTTCCTGGCGATGATCTACATCGCGACCAACCGGTTCTCCTTCGTGGTGGTCGGCATGGCGCTGTTCTTCGCGGGGGCGTTCCTCCTCGCGGGTGAGGTCCCGCACATCCACGACCGCATCGAGGCATGGCAGGACCCGTTCGATCCAGCCCTGTTCTCCCGGCAAACGGGCGGCAGCTACCAGCTCGCCCAGGGCCTGTTCGCCCAGGCCGACGGCGGGGTGCTGGGCCAGGGGTTCGGTGGCGCCGTGCTCGAGCTGCCACGTGCCTACTGCCCGGCGAGCCAGACGGTCTGCTCGCTGCTGCCCGCGCCCCACACCGACTTCATCTACTCGGTGATCGTCAACGAGCTGGGCCTCGTGGGCGCCGGAGGCCTGCTGATCGTCTACCTGCTCGTGATCCAGCGCGGGATGAAGATCGCGGTCCTCGCGCGCGACTCGTTCTCCAAGCTGCTGGCCGCCGGGCTGACCTGCGTGTTCGCGCTGCAGGTCTTCGTCATCGTCGGCGGGGTGACCAAGCTCATCCCGCTGACCGGCGTGACCCTGCCCTTCATCTCCTACGGCGGCTCGTCCATCCTCGCGAACTTCGTGCTGCTCGCGCTGCTGCTGCTCGTGTCCGAGAAGGCGAGGCGCGAGGCGTGAACACCCCGATCCGCCGGCTGTTCGGCGTCTTCGTGCTCATGTTCGCCGCGCTGCTGGGCGCCACCACGTGGTGGACCGTTGTTCGCGCCGACAGGCTCAATCGCAACTACTCGTCCGAGAACCGCCGTGACCTGCTGCGCGGCATAAAGATCCGCCGCGGCGACATCCGGGCCGCCGACAACGCGATCATCGCGCACTCCCGCAAGGACGCTCAGGGCGTCTACTCACGCCGTTACCCGCGCAACGCGCTGTTCGGGCACCCGGTGGGCTACTCGTTCACCAGCACGGGCCAGACCGAGCTCGAGGCGTTCTACAACCGCGAGCTCTCCGGTGGCGCTTCGACCACCGCCTCGCTCGTCGAGACGCTCGTCGGCAATCGCCGCGGCGGGGACGACCTGCGTACCACGCTCGACCCCAAGGCCCAGAAGCTCGCCGAGGACCTGATCAGCCAGGCCAGTCCTGAGCAGGGAGGGTCGGCCGTCGTCCTCGACCCCCGTACGGGGGCCGTGAAGGTGATGGCCTCCGTACCGGGCTATGACCCCAGCTCCGCGCAGAGCTCGCGGGAGCTCAGGCGGCTGAACACCGACGAGCTGCGCAAGCCGCTCGTCAACCGCGCCCTCCAGTTCGGTTACGCGCCGGGATCGTCGATGAAGCTCGTCACGCTGACCGCCGCGCTGGACAGCGGCAAGTACCAGGTCGGCTCGAGCGTCGACGGGACCAACAACGTCAAGATCTCCGGCGTCCCCCTGCAGAACGACTTCAACGCGTCCTACGGGAGCATCGACCTGACCACTGCGCTGACCAAGTCGGTCAACACGGTGTTCGCGCAGATCGCGGAGTCGGTGGGCAAGTCGACGATGCGCAGGTACATGGAGCGCTTCGGGTTCGACCGCAAGCCCGAGCTCGACTATCCCGGATCGGAGATGTCGGCGGCGGGCGCGTACTACAACGGGCACCTCGTCCCTCCCACCAGCAGGCGCGTCGACATCGGCCGCCTCGGCATCGGCCAGAGCCTCCTGCAGGTGCCGGCACTGCAGATGGCGGAGGTGGCCGCTGCGATCGCCAACGGCGGCAAGCTCATGAAGCCCCACATCGGCGACCGCTTCACGGACTCCGACGGGCGGAGCACGAAGACCATCGGCGCCGAGACCCAATCGACGGTGATGCGGCCCGAGACCGCCCGCGCCGTCACGCAGATGATGGTCTCGGTCGTCCAGAGCGGGACGGGCACCAAGGCCCAGGTGCCGGGCATGACGGTCGCGGGCAAGACGGGCACCGCGGAGACGACGACCGGCGCCAACCAGAAGAACAACCTCTGGTTCGTGGGCTTCGCGCCGGCCGACGCCCCGCAGGTCGCGTTCGCGGTGACGGTCAAGGGCGTGGTCGGATTCGGCGGCGACGTCGCGGCGCCGATCGCCAAGCAGCTCATCCAGGAGCTCGTCAAGTGAGGGAGCTCGCCGCCGGCACGGTCGTTCACGGCCGTTATGAGATCGTCACCCGGCTGGGTTCGGGCGGGATGGCCGACGTGTACTGCGCCGAGGACAACCAGCTCGGGCGCCGTGTGGCGCTCAAGGTGCTCTACGCGCGCTTCGCCGAGGACGACGAGTTCGTCGAGCGCTTTCGCCGTGAGGCGTCATCCGCCGCCGGGCTTCAGCATCAGCACGTCGTCTCGGTGTATGACCGCGGCGAGTGGGAGGGGACCTCCTACATCGCGATGGAGTTCGTCGACGGCCCGACGCTCAAGCAGGTCATCCAGGCGGATGCCCCGCTGGAGCCGGTGCGGGCGATCGACCTCGCCGTCCAGGTGCTCCGCGCCACGCGCTTCGCGCACCGCCGCGGCGTGATCCATCGCGATCTCAAGCCCCACAACGTGATCGTCGACGCCGACGACCGCGCCAAGGTCACCGACTTCGGGATCGCGCGGGCGGGGGCGTCGGACATGACGCAGACGGGCTCGATCATCGGCACCGCGCAGTACCTCTCTCCCGAGCAGGCCCAGGGCCATGCCGTGACGCCCCGGTCCGATCTCTACTCGATCGGCATCTGCCTCTACGAGATGCTCACGGGCCGCATCCCCTTCGACGGCGAGAGCGCCGTGACCATCGCGCTCAAGCAGGTCAACGAGGCGCCGGTGCCCCCCAGCCACTTCAATGCCGCGGTGCCCGCCCCGCTGGAGGACGCGGTGCTGCGCGCTCTGGCCAAGGACCCGGCCGAGCGCTTCGCCGACGCCGACGCCTTCATCCTCGCGCTCGAGGACGCCCGCGCGCAGATCGTCGCCGGGCACGCTCCGCCCGCGCAGCCCACCGCGGCGTTCACGTCGGTTGCGCCGGCCCCGGTCCTCGGAACGGCCATGGCTCCCGTGCTGGTGGAGGAGGTTCGCGAGCCCGTGGCCGTGGAGCGCGCCGGCGGTGGGCTGGGCCGTCCGTGGATCCTGCTCATCGTCGCGCTCGTGGTGGCCGCGATCGCCGGGGCACTGCTGCTGGCCGGCGTCTTCACCAAGAAGGTAACGGTGCCACAGGTCATCGGCACCCAGAGCTCAGCGGCGGCGGTGGTGCTGCATCGTGCCGGCCTCGAGGTCCGGATCGACTCGGTCAACTCGACGCGTCCCAAGGGGTTCGTCATCAGCCAGACTCCGCGGTTCGGCGCCAAGGTCAAGGAGGGCACCGTCGTCAGCATCTCGGTCTCCCAGGGACCGGGCGACGCCCAGATCCCGGTGGTCGACGGCCTGACCCGGCGGGCCGCACGCAAGAAGCTCACCGACCGCGGATTCGAGGTGCGCGAGCACCGGGAGAGCAGCACCACGACGCTCGACGGCCACGTGACGCGCACCCTTCCGTCGGGCGGCTCGACACTGCAGATCGGCAAAGTGGTCGAGCTCTACGTCTCGAGCGGGCCGCCCGACGCGGACCTGCCCGTGGTCACCGGCCGCACCGTGGACGAGGCGCGGACGACGCTCGAGAGCGCCGGGTTTCGCGTCACGACGATCGACAAGCAGACGCGCGATCAGGACCCGGGCATCGTCATCGCCCAGGATCCGGCCGGGGGCGGGAAGCTCCCGAAGGGCTCGACGATCACGCTGACCGTGGCCCGGGCCCCCGACAAGGTCGTCGTCCCCGACGTCGTCGGCAAGCTCGTCGAGAACGCCACGAAGGACATCGAGAAGGCGGGCCTCACCTACAACCAGCAGAGCGTCGACGTCACCGATCCAGCCCAGGACGGCCGGGTGCAGTCCGCGCGCCCGGACTCCGGGGCGCAGGCCAAGCCCGGCAGCCCGGTGACGATCACGGTCGGCCACTACGTCGCCCCGACGACGACCACCACGCCACCCCCCACGGACACCACGACCACCCCATGAGGGTGGCGGTCCTCTGCGGCGGCCGCTCCTCCGAGCACGACGTCTCGTTGACCAGCGGGAGCGCGGTCAGCACGGGGCTGCGCGAGGCCGGCCACGACACGGACCTCGTCGTGATCGGCCGCGACGGCGTCTGGCGTCACGGTGACGACGCGCTGGCCCTGCGCCCCGCCGCCGGCCTGCTCGCCGCCGACGTGGTGTTTCCGGCGCTGCACGGTCCGTTCGGGGAGGACGGCACCGTCCAGGGAGTCCTCGAGACGCTGGACGTCGCCTACGTCGGCTCGGGGGTCGCGGCGAGCGCCGTCTGCATGGACAAGCTGCTGTTCAAGGACCTGATGGCCCACGAAGGGCTGCCGCAGGTCGGATTCGAGCGCGCCCTGCCCGACGCCCTGCCCGCGGTCGGATGGCCGTGTTGGGTCAAGCCCGCACGCCTGGGATCGTCTGTGGGCATCGCCCCGGTGGCGGGCCCCGAGGAGTATCCGGTCGCCGTGCGGGACGCGCTGACCCACGACCCGCGCGTGATCGTCGAGGCCCACGCCGGCGGCCTCGAGGTGGAGTGCTCCGTGCTCGGGCCCGCGGGCATGCCGAGAGCGTCGCAGCCCGGCGAGATCGTGATCCGCGGTGGATCCGGGTGGTACGACTACGAGGCCAAGTACACCGATGGTGGGATGGAGCTGGTCGTCCCGGCCCGGATCTCCGCCGCCGCACGCGATCGCGTGCGGTTCCTCGCCTGTGAGGCCTTCACGCTCGCCGGCTGCAGCGGGCTGGCCCGTGTGGACTTCTTCGTCGACGGGGACGAGGTCCTGCTCAACGAGCTCAACACGATGCCCGGCCAGACGCCGACGAGCGTCTACGGCAAGCTCTGGACGGCCGGCGGCCTCGCGTACCCGGATGTGCTCGAGACGCTCTGCCAGATCGCGCTGGACCGCCATGCGCAGGAGGGCGCCTTCCGCTTCTGACTAGGCGGCCTGGGCCTCAGCCCTTGCGTTGGAAGAGGTCGATCTCGGAGATCTGGACGCGCTGCTGGGAGACTGGAAGAGCCGTGATCCAGACCAGGTAGTAGCGGTAGGCGTTGCCGGCCGTGTCGAGGTCGATCGACGTGCTGCGCTTAGCGGCGTCGATGTGACCCACGTTCTTCCATGTCCTGTCGAAGGCGGTCGGAACCCGGTCGGCCACGTAGACCTCGCCCTTCCAACCCGGCGTGGGGGTGCGCACGTCCAGGCGCACGGCGGACACGCGGGGTGCCGCATCGACGTAGATGCCGACCCCCGGCTTCTGCAGGCTCTTGCCGCGATAGCTGGATGTCGACCAGTATGTGTTGGGGTTGCGATCGACGACGGCGGCCGCCTCGATGTCGTGCTCCCCATCGCCGCCGTAGGGGTCGTAGGCGTGCGCGGCGCCCGTGGCCAGCGAGACCCCCACCGTCCCCGGCGGTCGTTGTGCACCGGGCGTGGAGCCCGTGCCCCGCTGGGTGTGGTCGGCGGCGAGCAGGAGGATCGCCGCGGTGCCCGCCACTCCCAGCAGCGCGAGCGGGATGACGACGCGCCGGCTGACCCGCAAGCGCAGCGGTAGCCGCCGCCGAGACCCGGCCGGAAGCGTCCGCAGGACCGCGGTCGCCTCACCGGTGGCCTGGCCCGCACGGGCGGTCTCGATGGCGAGGACATCCTCGAGGTCGGCGATGAGCTGCGCGTCGTCGGCATAGCGCTTGGGCAGGTCCTTGGCGGTGGCCCGGTCCACGACCGCGGCCAGGGCGCTGGAGACCTCGGGGCGGTGCATCTGCAGGTCGGGCATCTCGTCGCGCACGTGCTTCATCGCGACCGCGACCTGGTTCTCGCCCTTGAACGGGACGTCTCCCGTGAGCATCTCGTAGAGCACGATTCCCAGCGAGTACAGGTCCGACTGCCCGGCGACCCCGTGGCCGAGCGCCTGCTCGGGCGAGACGTAATCCGTCGTGCCCAGGACGCGCCCGTCGGCGGTCAGGCCCTCCTGGTCGAGGGTCCTGGCGATGCCGAAGTCGGTGACCTTCGCCGTGCCCTCCTCGTCGACGAGGACGTTCTGGGGCTTGACGTCGCGATGGATGATGCCGTGGGCGTGAGCGGCGCCCAGTGCGCGCGCGATCTCGATCGCGTAGGCCACCGCCTCGCCGATCGGCAGCCGGCCGCTGCGGCGAATGCGGTCCTTGAGGGTCTCGCCCTCGACGAACTCGAAGACGATGAACGGCGTGCCGTCGTCCTCGCCCGCGTCGATGACGCCGACAACGTGAGGGTGGTTGAGCTGGGCGACGGCTCGCGCCTCGCGCCGGAAGCGCTCGAGCTGATCGGAGTCCGCGGCCAGGGGGCGGTGCATCAGCTTGATCGCCACGAAGCGCTCGAGCACGGTGTCGAACGCCCGGTAGACCGTGGACATGCCGCCGGTCCCGACCTGTGCATCCAGGCGGTAGCGGCCGCTGAGGAGTGTGCCGACGGGGACGGTCACCGGCCGTATTGTCCCCTGTGGTGGTTCATGTCGCCTATTACACCGATCCGTTGTGTCCGTGGTCGTGGGCAGCCGAGCCGGCGTCGCGCCGCATGGAGGTGGAGTTCTCCGGGCAGGTGGCGATCACCTACGTCATGGTCGGCATGTCGCGAGAGGTCGATGCGCCCAAGAAGCTCGCCTCGACGCTGGACGCGATGGCGGCGAGCGGGATGCCGGCCGACCCGCGGGTGTGGCTGGAGACCCCGCCGCGCAGCTCCTATCCAGCCTGCCTGGCGGTCAAGGCGGCTGCCGAGCAGGGGCTCGACGCGCCCTATCTGCGGCGGCTGAGGGAGGGCGTGATGCTCCGTCGCGAGCGCCTCGACAGCGGCGAGGCGCTGCTCGCGGCCGCGCGC
>JBBPZE010000099.1:0-6291 GCA_038199185.1 Solirubrobacterales bacterium | reverse complement strand
GACCGAGGGCTGGTGGAAGATCTTCAGCACCCCGAGCGTGGCCACGCTCGACAACTACCGCGCGCTGTTCGACAACAGCGATCTGATGAAGGCGCTGCTGACCACCGCGGAGATCGCGGGGGGCAACACGGTCCTGCTCGTGCTGCTGGCGTCGCTGGCCGCCTACGCTTTCGCGTGGCTGGACTTCCCGGGGCGTGACTGGCTCTTCGTCGTGGTGATCGGGCTGCTCGTCGTCCCACTGCAGACGGCGCTGATCCCCATCTTCTCGCTGTATCAGAGCGTCGGCCTGTTCGACACGGTCCCGGGCCTGATCCTCTTCCACGTCGCGTTCGGGATGCCCTTCGCGGTGTTCCTGCTGCGCAACTTCTTCATCGGGATTCCCAAGGACATCATCGAGTCGGCCCGCATCGACGGCGCGTCGGAGATGACGATCTTCTTCCGCCTCATCCTCCCGCTGGGCCTGCCGGCCATCGCGTCCCTGGCGATCTTTCAGTTTCTGTGGACCTGGAACGACCTCATCGTCGCGCTGACCTTCGGGCGCGACACCCAGCCGATCACCGTCGCGATCTTCTCCCAGCTGCGCCAGTTCGGGTCCAACATCGAGCTCATCGCGCCGGCGTCGTTCATCTCGCTCGCCATCCCGCTGGTGGTCTTCCTCGCGTTCCAGCGCTACTTCGTGCAGGGCCTGCTCGCAGGGTCGGTCAAGTAACCTGGGCAGTCGTCTATATGCTCTCCGGCCGTAGCCACGGCCGCAGTTCGCGGCGGCCCGCTCGAGCGATGACTCCGTGATGACCAGGCCCACCACACAGAGACACCGGCTGGGGAGCGCCTGCCTCCTCGTTGCCTTGGTCGCGGCGCTCGCCGGCTGCGGAGGCTCCTCTTCGCGCTCGGAGGGCTCTATGGCGTCGTCCGAGCCCTCCGCGGGCGGGTGGAAGACGTGGGTGCTCGCCTCGCCGGATCAGGTCGCCGTGCCGCCGCCGCCCGCCGCGGAGTCGCCGGCCTCGAAGTCCGAGCGCGCCGAGCTGTTGCGGCTGGCCAAGGCCCGGACGCCCGCGATGATCCGCAGCGCCGAGGCCTGGAACCGCCAGCCGGCGATGGATCCGTGGATGAACGTCAACTTCGAGCTGGTGGCCAATCGGGCCAAGAACCCCCCGTCGGCGTCGCGGGCCTACGGCCTGCTCAGCGTCGCGATGTATGACGCGACCGTCGCCGCCTGGCATGCCAAGTACCGCTATCACCGCGGTGCTCCGCGTGACGTCAAGGCGCTGTTCGCCCCCGAGCCCGATCCGTCCTATCCGTCCGCGCAGGCCACGATCGCCGGCGCCGCCTCACGCGTCCTGGCCTATCTCTATCCCGAGCGGCCGCGCCCGTTGCTGGATGCCATGGCCGAGCGCGCCGCTCGGTCGCGGGTCATCGCGGGGGTGAGCTATCCGAGCGATGCCAGTTCCGGTCTCGCGCTCGGGCGGCGGGTCGCCGCCGCGGTGATCGCCCACGCCAAGCGCGACGGGTCGGATCGCCCGTGGGACGGCAAGCGCCCCCGCGGGCGGGGAACCTGGGCACCACCTCCGGGCTCGCTGGCTCGCCCCGTCGCCCCGACGGGCGGCACCTGGGAGACCTGGGTGATGAGATCGGGGCGCCAGTTCCGTCCGCCGCCCCCGCCCGCCTACGAGTCGGCTGCCTTCCGCGCGCAGGCGCAGGCCGTGGTGGACGCCAAGAAGAACCTCACTGCTGCTCAGGGGCGCGCCGCGGACTTCTGGGCCGGCGGGCAGGGGACCGCCCTGCCGCCGGGCATCTGGAACCAGGTCGTGCTGGCCTTCCTTCACCGCCACGTGCTGAGCATCCCGCGGGCCGCCCGCGTTCTGGCCCTGCTGAACGTCGCTCAGGCCGACGCGGGCGTCGCGGCGTGGGATGCCAAGTACGCTTACTGGACGCCGCGGCCGGAGAACGCGATCCGCGACCTCGGGATCGACAAGACGTGGACGCCCCGCATCAAGACCCCGTTCTTCCCGTCCTATGTCTCGGGCCACGCGACCTACTCGGGAGCCGCCGGGGTCGTGATGTCCTACCTGTTCCCGGACTCCGCCAAGCTCTTCGCCGCCAAGGCCGAGGAGGCGGCGAACTCGCGCGTGTGGGGCGGGATCCACTACCCGATGGACGGGGTGGAGGGCCTGCGGCTGGGCCGGAAGATCGGCCGGCTCGCCGTCGCCCGGGCCCGCGCCGACGGTGCGCCGTGATGAGCGCCGCCTCCCGGATGGCGATCGCCACGGCCGGCGCCGCGCTCCTCGCCGGCTGCGGCGGCTCGAGCAACAAGAAGTCCGCGAGCGACGCCTTCCACCCGTTCGCCGCGGTGCGCCAGCAGGCCTCCGCGGAGAAGGCGGCACTGAGCCATGCCGCCCTGCACTGGGAGAGGATCGCGACGTTCACCGGGTCGGGCGCGGCCACCAAGGCCTTCACCGTCGCCGGCAAATCCGTCCAGTGGCGGGCCCGGTGGCGCTGTCAGACAGGCCGGCTGGTCCTGTCGGCGATCGCACCGTCGGGGCCAAAGGGCCTGACCGATGGCCGCTGCCCGGGCCACGGGACGAGCATCTCCTACGCCAAGGGGGCGCTCAAGCTCGGAGTCAAGGCGTCGGGTCGGTGGACCGTGACGCTCGAGCAGCAGGTCGACAGCCCGATCCACGAGGCGCCGCTCGCCGCCATGCGGGCGAGCCGGTCGCGCGTCGTCATGACCGGCCGCTTCTACGGGGTCGAGCGCTTCGGCCGCGGGACGGCCCTGCTCTATCGCCTGCCTTCCAAGCGCCTCGCGCTGCGCCTGGCCGGTGGGTTCGCGACGTCGCCGAACACCGATCTCTTCGTGTGGCTCAGTACGGCCAGGCACCCGCGCAACACCGTGCAGGCGGGCCGCGCCGCGCACACCGTGCTCGGGCCGCTGAAGTCGACGCTGGGCGAGCAGAACTACCTCCTGCCGCGGCGTTTCGACGCGAGTGGTCTCCGTTCGATCGTCGTCTGGTGCGCGCCCGCCCGGATCGCCTACACGGCGGCGACGCTGCACCGCCGCTGAGGCGCCTGTCGCACAGTGAGGGCGAGGGGTCGGATCCTGCCGGGTCCGCGTGGCGACCTGCGGTCAGAGCCTGCCGGCAACGGGGGGTCGGGGTGGGGCTGAGCCGGTAGGCTGGCGATCGATGAGCCCGCGAGGTGACAAGGACCGCAAGGGGGGGTCCTCCAACCGCTCAAAGCGCCGCCTGAACACTCCAGGGCTGTGGGCAGCCCTGGCCATCACGGTCCTGCTCGTCGGCTACGTCCAGGTCATCAACGCGAGTCAGCCGGACCCGAGGGGCCAGCGGATCGACTTCTCGAACTTCCTGCAACTCACCGAGTCGGGTGCGGTCAAGAGCGCAACGATCCTCGACCAAGATGCCTATGTGGAGGGCACCTACCGGCCCCGTGGCGGGAAGCTCTCCGAGTTCAACACGCCGTCGCTGAGATCGGAGGCCGGCCGCGCGAAGCTGCTCGACATCCTTACGTCGAACCAGATACCGACCAAGATCGACCAGCAGTACGGCAAGAGCCTGTTTCCGTACCTGTCGATCCTGCTGCCCACGCTGATCCTCATCGTGGTGTTCGCCTACTTCATCGTCTCCTACCGACGGGGTTCGGGGCTCTTTGCGATGCGCAGCGGCGCGCAGAAGGCCGGCTCCGACGACACCGTCCTGCGCTTCGACGACGTCGCGGCACAGGATGCGGCGATCACCGAGTTGCGCGAGCTGTCGCAGTTCCTGGTCGACCCCGGGCGTTTCATGAAGCTCGGCGCGCGGATCCCGAAGGGGGTGCTGCTGTACGGGCCGCCAGGCTGCGGCAAGACGCTGCTCGCGCGCGCCCTCGCGGGCGAGTCGGGTGCGTCGTTCTACTCGATCTCCGGATCGGACTTCGTCGAGATGTACGTGGGCGTCGGAGCTTCCCGCGTGCGCGAGCTGTTCAAGGAGGCTCGGGAGAACGCTCCGGCGATCGTCTTCATCGACGAGATCGACGCCGTCGCCCGCAAGCGCACGTCCGGCCCGGCGGCCAGTGCGGGCTCCAGCGAGGAACAGGGGCAGGCCCTCAACCAGCTGCTCACCGAGATGGACGGCTTCACGCGCGTCGAGGGCACGATCGTCATCGGCGCGACCAACCGCCCCGACGACCTCGACGCGGCCCTGCTGCGCCCCGGGCGCTTCGACCGCACGGTCTCGGTCGATCGCCCCGACGAGGCCGGCCGGGCGGCGATCCTCGCGATCCACGCCAGGAGCAAGCCGCTGGGCGCCGACGTCGACCTGCCCGCGATCGCCAACCGCGCGATCGGGTTCACGGGCGCCGACCTCGAGAGCGTGATGAACGAGGCGGCGCTGCTCTCCGCGCGGGGCGGCCGGAGCGAGATCGCCCAGGCTCAGCTCGAGGAGGCCTTGGGCCGCATCCTCGAGGCGCCGGAGCGACAGCGCCGATTGAGCATGCGCGACCGCACGATGGGTCAGCAGTCCCTGGGCACTGAGCGCGTGACCTTCGCCGACGTCGCCGGCATCGGGGAGGCGCTCGCCGAGCTCAGCGAGATCACGGAGTTCCTCGGCGACCCGACCCGGTTCACCGAGATGGGCGCCCGCTTTCCCCGGGGGTTCCTGCTCGTCGGTCCGCCGGGCTGTGGCAAGACGCTGCTGGCGCGGGCGGTGGCCGGCGAGTCCAACGCGGCGTTCCTGTCGGTGGCGGCGACCGAGTTCACCGAGGTCTTCATCGGCGAGGGCTCGGGCCGGGTTCGCGATCTCTTCGGCCAGGCTCGAGCGATGGCGCCCGCCATCGTCTTCATCGACGAGATCGACGCGATCGGCGCTCGGCGAGGGGCTTCGGCCGACGGCCACCGCGAGCGCGAGCAGACGCTCAACCAGATCCTCATCGAGCTCGACGGCTTTCGCCAGCGCGACGGGGTGATCGTGATGGCGGCCACCAACCGCCCGGAGATCCTCGACCCCGCGCTCGTGCGGGCGGGCCGCTTCGACCGCGAGATCACGATCGACCTGCCCGACCGGGGGGGACGGCGAGACATCCTGCAGGTTCACGTCGGCTCCAAGCGCCTCGCCGGGGATGTCGACCTCGATGCCATCGCCGGCATCACCCGAGGCCTGTCGGGGGCCGACCTCGCCAACGTCATGAACGAGGCCGCACTGCTGAGCGCGCGGCGCGGCAGCGCCCAGATCTCGATGGCGACCGTCGAGGAGGCGGTCGGGCGGTCGACGATGGGGATCGGGAGAGCGCACGTGCTCACCGACGACGAGCGGGGCGTCATCGCCGTTCACGAGGCGGGGCACATCGTCGTGGCGCGCGCGATGCCCGAGGGCCGCCTGCCCCACATGGTCAGCATCATCCCCTCCGGCCGGTCGCTGGGGCGGGCCTGGCTGACCGACACCCACGATCGCCTCGTGCAGTCGCGCTCCGGGCTGATCGACGAGATGGCGATCCTGCTCGGTGGCCGCGGCGCCGAGGAGCTGGTCTTCGGCCAGGCCGGCTCCGGGGCGTCGGGCGACCTCGCACGCGTGGGCAGCATCGCTCACCACATGGTGCGCGAGCTAGGAATGAGCGACGCCCTCGGGGGAATGGGCTATGGAGCCGATCACGACGGCGACGGCCACGCGGTCGCCTATTCCGACGACACGGCGCGGATGATCGATGCCGAGGCGCGCAAGCTGGTCGCCGAGGCCCAGGCCCGCGCGGAGGAGGCCCTGAGATCGTCGAGGGCGCTGCTCGACCGGATGGCGGGCGCGCTGCTGGAGGCCGAGACGCTCAACTCGGAGCAGATCGAGCAGCTCGTCGGCGAGCCGGCGCCCGCCTGACCTGACGCCTACGGGCTTCGACGCCAGTGCAGGACGGCGACGGCGGCCAGCACCACGACGCCGGCGAGCACCAGGATCGAGATCACGTCGATGAGGTCGATCCCCGAGCCCGAGTCAGCGTGGTCGCCGGCCGGAGCGGGCTCCTGCCTCGGAGGGGCGGGGCGGGGCGGCGTCGTCCTCTCGCCCGGAAGGAACGAGCGCTTGTCGAGGATGCCCGCGCCCTTCACGAAGCGCCAGCCGTCGAAGACCGCGGAGCGGTATGCGAAGGCGCCGTCCGAGAAGAACAGCGGGATCGATGGCAGGTCGCGAGCGAGCAGCCCTAACTCGGCGCGGGTCGCCGTCCGGCGCGTCGCCGGATCGGGCGCGGCCGCGACGCGACGCGCGAGGGCGTCGAACGTCGCGCTGCGATATCCGGAGAGGTTCAGCGGAGCGCTGCGCG
>JBBPZE010000098.1:0-5577 GCA_038199185.1 Solirubrobacterales bacterium | reverse complement strand
TAGCGGACCGAGGCGTTCTTGGCGAGGATCGTGATCCCGCGCTCGCGCTCCTGGTCCATCGAGTCCATGACCCGGTCCTTGAGCTCCTCGTGGGCGGCGAACGTCCCGGACTGGCGCAGGAGGGCGTCGACCAGCGTCGTCTTTCCGTGGTCGACGTGAGCGATTATCGCGACGTTGCGGATGTCCGAGCGCAGGGCCATGCGCTCCCCAGGCTAGGCCGGGCCCGCTGCACCCTCGGGCGCCCCGGGTCGACCCGAGGTTCAGTCCTCGGCGCCCTCGTGACCCTGGGCGGTGACGGTGGTCACCGGCAGGCCGAGGCCGCTCACCTTCGACGGAAGGTCGATCTTCATCCACCGCGAGACGCGCACGGGCAGCGTCGAGATGATGATCTCGTCATAGCCGTTGAGGTTGACGGCGTCCTGGATCGCGTCGAGCGGGTTGGCGTCGCCGACGATCCCTTCCACCGGCGCCCCGACCGCCTTCTCGAGCAGTGGCAGCGCGAGCGCGAGGACCTGGTCGCTCTCCGACGCGTCCTGATCCTCCGCGTCGACGACGCGGTGCAGCCCATGGGCGGCGTTGGGCACCAGGAGCGTGAACGTCGCGGGGCCGCGATCGGCGCGCGCCCGGACCGCGTGCAGCAGCGCCGGGGTGGCGGCGGTCTTGTGCGCCACGACGAGCACACGGGCCGGACTCGAGGACTCCATCTCAGGCTTCCTTTCGGGGGATGTCGGGATCTTCTCACCGCGCCGCCGCCTCGTCCACCGCGGCGGCGAGCTCGGCGATCCCACGGCGAATGGCCGGCTCGGACAACGAGCCGTATCCCAGCAACAGCGCCGGCGGTGCACCGCGGTCCTCGAAGCGGTGGGCGGCGAGCGCCTCGACCCGCACACCACGCCGTTCGGCCGCGGCGACGATCGCCTGGGAAAACTGGCGCGCGCGGTTCAACTGGGCCTTCGACATCGGGGCGGCCGGGTTCCGCGAGAGCGCCGCCTGCCCCGTGCCGGTGCACGAGAGGCAGGCGGCGCCCGCCGCATAGGCGCAGGACTACTTCGACACGTTCCTACGGGGTCGTCGGAGGCGCGGGCGGTCCGTCAGCCGGCGGTGTCGCGGGCCGCGGCGCTGCCGTCCCCGGGGTGTTCGACGGGGACGGCGGCGCCGGCGGAGGCGCATCGGCCGGGGGCGTGGTCGAGGCCGGTGCGCTCGAGGACGGCGTCGTCGTGGTCGTGTGCGAGCCAACCTTGAACGTGCCCGACGAGCTGACGGCCTCGTGCTCGTTCTGGGCGCGCATTGCGCCGTAGGCGACGAGCGCCGTGAGCAGGAAGCCGAGGTAGCCGCCGAACTCGTTGTTGATCAGGTCGTTGTCGGGCCCGGGCTGGTTGATGAGCAGCCGGAAGAGCACGATCAGCGCCATCACGCCCGCGAGCGGGAGGAGCACCGTCGAGAGCTTGAGCGGGATCGACAGCAGCCCCATCGCCTGGGCGGCCATGCCCAGCGCCACGATCACCGTGAGCAGCAGGAGCAGGTCCGTGAAGCTGTAGGAGTCCCACGCGCTCAACCCGACGGAGAACGTGTCGTTGCCGACGCTGTACCAGTCGAGGAACAGGTCGATGAACAGCAGCACGGCCGCCCCGGCAGCGATCTTCTGCCCTGGGCCCAGCTTGTTGACGTCCACGAGGGACCCCCTCCTAGTCGTTGGGTGCTGGCGCGACCATAACCGGCTGATCGGCGGATTGCTTCCGTCCGGTGACGAACGTATGTTCGTGTAATGCTGTCGCAGGGGGATCAGGGGGAGTACTCGGCCATCGCCTGGTTGGGGTGGACGTTCGACTCGGTGGCCGTGCCGCTGGGGAACTGCTCGGACTACGACGCGGTTGCCGAGATCAACGGCCGCTTGGTGAAGGTGCAAGTCAAGACCTCGCGCCAGCAGGTGGCCAACGGCCGCTTCTCGGTGGCGCTTTGCACGCGCGGCGGGAACCAGAGCTGGAACCGCATCGTCAAGCGCTTCTCGGCGCAGCGGTGCGACTACCTCTTCGTGCACATCACGGACGGCCGGCGGTGGTTCATCCCCTCCGAGCGCGTCGCGGGCGAGACGTGCATCGTCGTCGGCGGGCCGAAATACGCGGCGTACGAGATCGAGCCGGGGCCGCCTCTAACGCTATCCTGACGCCGCCGGGCGGGGTTCCGGAGCGGTCAAACGGGCGGCGCTGTAAACGCCGTGGCTCAGCCTTCGCAGGTTCGAATCCTGCTCCCGCCATGCCAGGCGAGGGCGCCCACCAAAAGGGCGCCTTCGTCAGAGCGAGGACGCCGCTAGGAGGCGTCGCGCAGGCGCTGGGCCTCCGGCAGCGATTCCAGCTTCTTGAGCGTGTGGTTCTCGATCTGGCGGATGCGCTCGCGCGTGACGTTGAACGCGCGGCCGACCTCCTCGAGCGTCCGGGGCCGGCCGCCCGTGAGCCCGAAGCGCATCTCGATGACCTCGCGCTCGCGCTGGGGCAGCGCGGCGAGCGCCTTGCGCACGTTGTCGCGGCGCAGGTTCTCCGACGCCAGCTCGAAGGGGGACTCGGCGGCCTTGTCCTCGACGAAGTCGCCGAGCTCGGACTCCTCCTCGTCACCGATGGGCTTCTCGAGCGAGATCGGCTGCTGGCTCATGCGCAGGATGTCGCGCACCTCCCGCGGCGTCGACTCCATCTCCTCGGCGATCTCCTCCGGCGTGGGCTCGCGGCCCAGCGACTGGACGAGCTGGCGCTCGACGTGCACGACCTTGTTGAGCTTCTCCACCATGTGGACCGGGATGCGGATCGTCCGGCCCTTGTCGGCGATCGCCCGGGTCACGGCCTGGCGGATCCACCATGTCGCGTAGGTCGAGAACTTGTAGCCACGGCGGTGGTCGAACTTCTCGACCGCCCGGATCAGGCCCAGCGAACCCTCCTGGATGAGGTCGAGGAACGTCAGGCCGCGCCCCAGATAACCCTTGGCGATCGAGACGACCAGGCGCAGGTTGGCCTCGACCATGTGGGTCTTGGCGTCCATGTCGCCACGCTCGATGCGCTTGGCCAGGGAGACCTCCTGGTCGGCGGTGAGCAACGGGACGCGGCCGATCGAACGCAGGTAGAGCCGAAGGGAGTCGAGCGACGGCTCGATGGTCAGGTCGATCTCGGGTCTGCGCGGAGCGGCCTCCTCGCCCTCGCCCTCGCGCTTGCGGGCCTCGGCGGCGGCCTCGATGCGGCCGTTCTCGCTGGTCACGGGCTTGCCGTCGGCCCCGACGACGTCGATCCCCTGCTCGACCAGATGGGCGTGGAGCTCCTGGACCTGCTCCTTGGTGACCTCGACCTCCTCCAGACACCCCGCGATCTGCTCGAAGGTCAGAGAGCCCTTCTCCTGGCCCTCGGCGATCAGCGCGCGCAGCTCGTCGAGGTCGTGGATGGGCGCTTCGTCGGACAGCAGGACCTCGGCTTTGCTCACAACCCTCGTCTTTCCTTGCTTCGCTGGACCCCGGTGTAGGACGCAACGCCTTCGTCTGGTCGCGGAGGTCCGTGGGACCCCGGTCCGACATTGCGGCAAGTGATACCAAAGGATTCCGGTTTGCGGAAGCAGCCGTATCCTGGAAGTCATGGAACTTGCGACTTCCCGCGCCGACGTTCAGGCCCAGCGGCCCACGGTCCATGTCTCGCTGTCGCGGGTGGGCGTTACCGGGGTCGAGAAGGTGATCCGGCTCGGAGGCGATGGCACCGAGCGCCTGTTCTGGGCTCGGCTCGAGTGCTTCGTCGACATCGGCCCCGAGCAGAAGGGCGCGCACATGTCGCGCTTCGAGGAGGTCGTCAACGATGCCATCGGCGAGGTCGTGGTCAGCGGCGAATCGGTCCTGCGGGCCGAGGATCTTGCTGAGCGGATCGCCAAGCTGGTGCGTCAGCGACAGGGCGCGCGCCGCGCCGAGGTCTCGATCGAGGCCCGTTACCCCGAGCACAAGCCGGCTCCCGTGTCGGGCATCGACACGCAGGAGCTCTACACGCTGCACGGCATGGCGGTGTCCAGCGACCGCGGCACGCGCCGCCTGGTGGGTGTCGCCGCGCAGGGGATGACCGCGTGCCCGTGTGCGCAGGGCCTGGTCGCCGAGGCGTCACGCGAACGGCTGCTCGCCGACGGCTTCGACGAGGAGCAGATCGAGCGCATCTTCGACCGCGTGCCGGTCGCCACCCACAACCAGCGCGGGCTCGGCACGCTCATGATCGGCTGCCCGGAGGAGTGCACCGAGGTCATCGACGGGCAGGACCTGCTGAGCATCGTGGAGGGCTCGATGAGCTCGGAGATCTACGAGCTGATGAAGCGCTCGGATGAGGCGGCGGTGGTGGAGAAGGCCCACCGGCGCCCGCGCTTTGTCGAGGACTGCGTCCGCGAGATGATCGCCGGCGTGGTCGGCCGCTATCCCCATCTGCTGGAGACGACGTTCGTCTACGCCCGGCAGGAGAACCTCGAGACCATCCACCAGCACAACGTCGTCGCCGAGCGATTCGGCCTCCTGGGGGATCTGCGCGGCGAGGTCAGGTCTGGTGAGCGGGCCGCGCATCACACGTCGATGCGCGAGTGGCTCGACGCCGCGTTGGTCTGACGCCGCGCCTCCGCTTCGCGCATCAACCGCCGCAGCCCGAAGAAGTAGTCGATGCCCGACACCACCGTGATCACTACGGCGGCGTAGAGCAGCAGGTCCACTCCGATCGGCGTCGGCCGAAAGCCGATGGCGAAGAAGATCGCGGCGACCTGCACCATCGTCTTGGCCTTGCCCCACCAGTTGGCCGAGATCACGACGCCCTGGCCGGTTGCCGCCATGCGGGTGACGGTGACCGCGAACTCGCGCGCGATGATGACCATCACGATCCACGCCGGCACGCGCGCCTGCGAGACGAGCACGACGAGCGCGGCGATGATCAGCAGCTTGTCGGCGACCGGGTCCATCAGCTTGCCGAACGTGGTGATCTGCCTGCGGGCGCGCGCGATGTAGCCATCGATGGCGTCGGTCAGCGACGCGATGGCGAACACCGTCGCCGCCAGCCAGCTGCTCGAGGTCTGGTCGAGCAGCGCGACGACCAGGACCGGAACCAGCAGGATCCGCAGCAGGGTCAGGACGTTGGGAACGTTGAGCGTGAACACGCGGGCTCGAACCTACCCGTCGATCGGCGGCGATGCCCGGGTCGCACCGACGCTTCCGGCGATCACGAGACCGATCGCGACGAGGTCGCGGACCGGCAGGCTCTGGCCCAGCACCACGAACCCGGCCAGCGCGGCCAGCGCGGGCTCGAGGCTCATGAGCACGCCGAAGACCTGGCGCGGCATGCGGCGCAGCGCCTCGACCTCCAGCGAGTAGGGGATCACCGAGGACAGCAACGCCACCGCCGCTCCGATCGCCAGGAGCTCCGGCCGCAGCAGGGCGCTGCCCGCCTGCTCGATGCCGGGGCCGAGGGGCACGAGCGCGGCCACCACCATCGCCAGCGCCAGCCCGCGCCCGCCCGTGAAGCGGCGGCCGACCCGCTCGGCCAGCAGGATGTACGCCGCCCAGCAGGCCGCCGCGAAGAGCACGAGCGCCAG
>JBBPZE010000097.1:0-11924 GCA_038199185.1 Solirubrobacterales bacterium | reverse complement strand
GATCGGCGCGACGGTCCCGCGCTTCGCGATCGGGATCGACGAGAGCAACCCGCACCTGCTGGCAGACGGGCAACCCGCTCCGTTCGCGCGCTTCCGCGACGCGCTCGCATCGCTGGCGCCGTCCTATGTCCGCGTGCTGATCGACTGGTCGGCCGTCCAGCCCGTCGCCGCTCGTGCGCCGGACTGGACGATCCTGCGCGATGGCTGCACCCGCGGCGTCCCGCCCTGCGCCCCGTACCGAGGGATCCGCGACACGCTGCGCGGCGTCCGCGCGCTCGGCGCGCAACCCGTCCTGTTGCTCTACGGCACGCCGGCGTGGGCCGCCGAGCCCGCCGCGGGCTGCGAGCGCGCGGACGTCACCCCGTATGCGCGGATGCCGCGCATCGCGCCCTATCGCGCCCTGATCCGCTCGCTGGCCGACCTCGGGCGCCGCGAGCACATCGACCTGCCCTACATCAGCCCGTGGAACGAGCCCAACACGCCGGCCTTCCTCAACCCGCAGCGCGCGGACTGCACGAGGGACTCGCCATCGCTGGCGGCCCGCCGCTACGCGCGGCTCGCCCGGGCGCTGGCCGCCGAGGTCGGCATGAGGCGCGTCCTCCTCGGTGAGGCCGCGGCGATCGATGCCCACACCCACGCCACGGGAGCCGCAGAGCTGGCCGGCGCCCTGCCCGACGACCTGGTGTGCGGCGCGGCGGCGTGGGCTCAGCACTCTTACGTGACCGCTCCCGGGCACGGCGGCCGCAGCGCCCGGGCGGTGCCTCCCGCCGACACCGCGGCGATTCTCGGCGCCGTGGAGCGGGCGCTGGACCGTCACGGCTGTGACCATCGGGTCGACGTCTGGGTCACCGAGACCGGCGCCGGCCATCGCCCGGGGGCCTGCCAGGCGATGGCCGCCCAGCTGCAGGCGTGGCGCCGCGACCCGCGGATAGTGGCCGCCTTTCAGTACACGCTGCGCGATGATCCGCTCTTCGCCGTCGGCCTCGCCGACGCCGGCCTCACGCGCCTGTACCCGGCCTATGAGGCGTGGCGCACCCGGGGAGACACCGAGTGCCGGTGACCGTCGTCGCTCCGGGACGCCTGCCGCGTCGTCCCGGCCCCGATGGTCGTCCCGACGGGCTCACGGCGTCGACCGGCTTTCGGACGTGGTCACCGCCAGGCCGAGCCAGCGGCGGAGGACCGTGTAGCAGGCCACGACCGCACCCCCCTCGACAGCGAGGAGGATCGCACCCGCCTCCAGGGTGGGGCCCACCGTCGGCGCCGGGCCCTCTGAGATCCCGTGCCAGGCGGCGGCAGCGGAGCCGGCCGACACGGCCACGAGCGCGCAGAGCCGCCAGGGGTGTGCGCGGATCCATCGAGCCACGCTGTGCGCGAGCGGTACGGCCTCCACGAACGCGAGCACGTCCTCGACGGCGTCGTCCTGGGTGGGATCGTCGGCCAGTCGCACGAGCGCTGTCGTGTGCCGCACGGAGCGCGCCAGCCCGAGCGCGCCGAATGCGGCGGCGATCAGCGCGGCGACGGCTGGCGGCTGCGGCAGCCCGAAGGCAGCCCCGACGGCAGCGGCGGCCAGTGCCGCGCCGTTGCCGCGGTTGACGTAGCGGAGCTTCCCGGCCGGCAGCGCCGGGTCGCGCCGGTGGCGCAGGGTTCGAAGCGCGGTCAGTACAGCGCACGTCGCAGCGACCTGGACAGCCAGAAGCCCCACCGGGGAGAGGGCGAAGCCAAGCAGCGCGGTCGCGGCCAGGGCGGCCCACACCACCGGGCGGCTGTGCGCGGCAGCGAGTTCCTCGGTGAAGCTAAGGGCGAGTGAGCGAGCGTCGCCGAACGTCGCGAGGGCAGCCCGCTCGCCGTCGCGCTCGGACGCCAGCAGCAGATGGTCGCGGACCTCCGCGACCACGCGGCGGCGCGAGCGGCGGGGCAGCCTCAGCATCTGCTCGAGTTCGCGGAGGTAGGCGTCGATCATGCGGCACCTCCCAGCACCACGTCGACCGCGGAGGTGAACGCCTGCCACTCCGTGCGGCCGCGGCCGAGGGCTCGGTGTCCCCTGGTCGTCAGCCGGTAGACCCGACGTCGGCGCGGAGCCGCGGCATCCCAGCGGCTGGTCAGCAGGCCGGCGCGCTCGAGACGGTGCAGCGCCGGGTACACGGTCCCCTCCGGCAGGTCGAACGTGCCGCTGCTGCGACGACGCAGCTCTTCGATGATCGCGTAGCCGTGCGCGGGAGCGTCGTCGACGATCGCCAGCAACAGGGTCTCGAGATGGCCCTTGAGGGCTTCGGCTCGCATACCTCGCCATACTAGGCCTAGTGTTGCTATGCGTCAAGTGCCGCTGGGGGTGGCTCGGCCGGCGCGTTGGCCAGGGAATGCCACAGCAGCAGGCACGCGGCGGAGCGCTGTGGCCTCCACGGCTCGGCCAGCCGCTCGAGTTCGTCGGGGGCCGGGAGCTCGGGCAGCTCGTAGGCGCGCTCGACCGCGCGACGGACGCCGAGGTCGCCCACGGCCAGGACGTCGGGCCTGCGCAGCTCGAAGATCATGAACATGTGGGCCGTCCAGACGCCGACGCCCTTGACCGCGATGAGGCGCGCGACGACCTCCTCGTCGGACTGCGAGGCGAGCCCGCGCAGATCGAGCTCCCCGCTCTCTACGTGCTCGGCCAGCGAGCGCAGGAACCCGACCTTGGCCCGCGAGAGCCCGGCTGCCACCCGCATCGCGTCGGGTTCGGCGGCGAGGATCTGCGAGGTGGTCGGGGCCTGGCCGCCGAAGTGCTCGAGCAGCCTCGTGTAGATCGACCGGGCCGCGGTCACCGAGAGCTGCTGGCCCACGATGGCGCGCACCAGCGCGGTGTAGGAGTCTCCCACCGGCGGCCGCGGCTCCGTGGGCCCGTGCTCGGCGAGCAGCCGCGCGAGGACCGGGTCGGCTGCGCGGAGATGGGAGAGCGGGTCCACGCGGCGGGCTACGGCTGGCCGTCGACGGCGCCGGGAACCCCCGTATTGGTCGAGTAGGCGGGCTGGAGCTTCATGTCCGGGCGGATGACGTGCATCGCCTGGCCGGCGGCGATGGCGGCCTCGCCGAAGCCGGTGGCGATGAGCTTGATCTTGCCGTCGAACGTGGTGATGTCACCGCACGCCCAGATGCGCTCGAGGGACGTCTCCATGGTCTGGGAGACCTTGATCGCGTTCTTCTCCAGCGCGAAGCCCCACTCCTTCAGCGGGCCGAGCTTGGTGGAGAAGCCGAGCTGCAGGAGGACCGCGTCGCAGCCGATCTGCACGACCTCGCCGTCGGTGGCGTGGTGCAGGACGACGCCCTCGAGCGCGCCGTTGCCCACGACCTGCTTGACCACGTAGGGAATCCGCAGGTCGACGTGCGGGCCCTGGGCGGCGTGCTGGACCTGCGAGATCGTAAGCTCGTGCGCGCGGAAGCCGTCGCGGCGGTGCACGAGCGTGATGTGCTCGGCGGTGTCGAGCAGGTTCAGCACCCAGTCGAAGGCGCTGTCACCGCCGCCGATGATCACCACGCGCTTGTTGCGAAACGCGTCCTTGTCCGAGACGAGGTAGTGCGCGCCTCTGCCCTCCCACGGGGCCATGTCGACGTCGGATACCGGCAGGCGCTTGGGCTCGAAGGCGCCATGGCCGCCCGAGACGATGACCGCTCGTGAGCGCAGCTCGGGGTGAGAGGGATCGGAGGTGTGCAGGACGATGACCCGGTCCTCTCCCTCGCCCTCGTAGGAGATCGACTCCGCCGTGGTCTCGAGGTGCACCGGCACGTCGAACTGCTCGATTGCCTGCTCGCGCAGGTTGGCGACGAGGTCGCGCGCGAGGATCCTGGGGTGGCCCGGCACGTCGAAGATCCACTTCTCGGGATACAGGGTCGTCAGCTGGCCGCCGATGTCGGGCAGCGAGTCGACCACGCGGCAGGTCGCCTCGCGCATGCCCGCCCAGAACGCGGTCGTCAGGCCCACGGGCCCGCCGCCGATGATCGTGATGTCGCGGACGTCGTGGTCGTTCACGAGCCGACCACGGTCAGCGCCTCGCCGTCGAGCGCGTTGAGCGCTCGCTCGACGGATGCGGTGATGCAGGTGAACGACGGGGTGTCGCGCAGCGTGTAGGCCGAGGCCTCGGTCGTCCGCAGGCGCTGGACGAGGTCGAGGAACGTCCCGACGTCGTCGGTGTCGAAGGCGACGACGAACTCCTGGTCGTCGAGGCCGAAGCTGTAGGTCGTGTGGTTGTCCACCCCCGGGTACTCCCGGCCCACCTGGATGTGTCCCTGCATGATCCGCCAGCGCTCGTCGGCGGGCAGCGCGTACCAGCCCCGGGTCTTGACGAAGGGGTATACGAACAGGTACCGGCCCCGAAACGGCCGTGGCACCTGGCGCTCCTCGTCGGAGTACTCCGAGGTCTTGCGCATGCCCAGGAAGGAGTAGGGCTCCGACGCCCACTTCATCAGCCCGCTCTGGGCGAGGACGACGTGGAACTCGTGGACGCGGTCGAGGTTCTCCGCCTCGCCGATCAGCAGCAGATCGACGTCCCCGCGGGTGCCGACGAGCGAGAAGGACTGCAGCAGGTGGTCCGTTCCGAAGTCCTCGCAGGCGGCCAGGAACTCGCGCTTGTGCTCCGCCCGCTCCTCCGCACCGAGCCGTCGCCACGCCGGGTCGAGCTTGATGAACGTGTACTTGACGAAGTGACGGTCGGCCACGCGATCGAGCATAGGGCGTGTCCTGTGCGCGTACTGCCGCTGCCGCGGCTAGGATGCAGGGGTGCGCATCGCGCTCGTGTCCCCGTATTCGTGGACGTATCCGGGCGGCGTGACGAGGCATGTCGAGGCACTCTCGGAGGAGCTCCTCCGCAGCGGCCACGACGTTCGTGTGCTCGCGCCGTTCGATCCGCCCGATCAGCTGTCGGCCCGCCTCCACCGGGGGGCTGGCCCCGCGCTGCGCGCCACGCCTGAGCACTTCGTGCCGCTGGGCCGCACCGTGGGCTTCAACTCCAACGGCTCGATCTCCAACATCGCGTGCTTTGCGACCACGGTCTCGCTGCTGCGGACCGAGCTGTCGCGCGGTGACTACGACGTCGTGCACCTCCACGAGCCGGGGACGCCGATCGTCTGCTGGGACGCGCTGGGCAGCGCGCGGCTGCCGCTCGTGGGCACCTACCACACCTACGCCACCAAGGTGGGGCCGCACGCGATGGCCAACGGCTTCGGCGCCCGCCGGAGGATGAGCCGCCTGGGCGTGCGGATCGCCGTCTCCGAAGCGGCGGCCTGGACCGCGAAGCGGTTCTTCGGGGGCCGCTACCGGATCATCCCCAACGGTGTCCACGTGCCGGAGTCCCTCCCGCCCGGCGCCGATCCCGCCCGCGCCCCGTTGGGCGCCGATGCGCCGGGCGGCTCCGCACCGCTGCGCATCGTCTTCGTGGGGCGGTCGGACGAGCGCAAGGGCCTGCCCGTCCTGCTGCGGGCGTTCGAGGCCCTGCGCGACCACGTCGACGCCACGCTGACGCTGGTCGGCGTGGAGCCCCGGGAGATCGAGCCGCTGCTTGATGAGCCGCGCGGCATCCGGGCGCTGGGCAGGGTCGGCGACGAGGCCAAGCACGCGGCCCTGCGCGCGGCCGACGTGCTGTGCGCGCCGTCGCTGGGCGGCGAGAGCTTCGGCATGGTGCTCACGGAGGCATTCGCCCACGGAACCCCCGTGATCGCCTCGGACATCGCCGGATACCGCGACGTCGTGCGTCACGGGATCGACGGCCTGCTCGTTCCGCACGGAGACGCGACTAAGCTCGCCGAGACGCTGCGCGCCGTCGCCCTCGACCGTCCCTATCTGCACAGGCTGGGCGAGTCGGCCGCTCACCACGCCGGCCGCTACGCGTGGCCCCGCATCGCTTCGGAGGTGCTGACCGCCTACGAGGAGGCCATCGCGCTGCCGCGCCCCGTGACCGTTTCCGCGCGGGCCGCCACGGCGGTCGGCGTCGCGGCGGCGGATGGCCGGCCCAAGGTCCCTGCCCGCCGCCTGCCGAGCATCGAGCCTGCCCCGTTGGCGCCGCGGCGCCGCGGCTTCGCCGTCGCCCGGCGCCTGGGCCTCGTCGCGGCGGCGGTGCTGGTCGGCTGGCTGAGCGTCGTGGCGATCGATCGCATCGGGCTCGACAAGGTCGCCCAGAGCCTCTTGGACTCGAGCCTCGGCTGGGTGTTGGCCGGCCTGGGCCTGATGGCCACCTCGATGCTGCTGCGAGCGGTCGCGTGGCAGGCGATCCTGCGCGCGGCGCTGCCCTGGGCCACCGTGCGCACCCGAGACGCGTTCCAGGGGACCGCGATCGGCGTGCTGATGAGTGCCACGTTGCCCGCTCGGCTCGGGGAGCCCGCCCGCGCCCTGGTCGTGGCGCGCCGGGTGGGTCGCCCGCGCGACAGCCTGCCCGCCGTGCTCGGCTCGCTGGTCTCCCAGACGCTGCTGAACATCGTCGCGCTGCTGGTCCTCGGCACGGTGATGCTCTCGAGCATCAGGCTCTTCTCGGGGCACAACGGCGCGCTCATCGCCATCGCGATCCTGCCGCTGGTCGTCCTGCTGTCGGTGGTGGCCGCGCCCGCGCTGCTGCGCAGCGGCCTGCCCGCGCGCTCCGAGCGTGTCCATCGCTGGCTCCGCGAGCTGCGCGGAGCGCTCGCGGGCGTGCGCGCGGGCCTCAGCGTGTTTCGCTCCCCGCGCCTCGGCCTGCAGGCGGCGATCGCGCAGTTCGCCGCCTGGGGGCTTCAGTGGGCCGCGTGCTACACGCTGCTGCTCGCGCTGGGGCTCGACGAGCGTGCCGGCGTGGGAGCGGCGGCCGCCGTCCTGTTCGCCGTCAACGTCACGGCCGTGTTGCCCGCCACCCCCTCGAACCTCGGCATCTTCCAGGCGGCCTGCGTCGCCGTGTTGCACGGGGCCTACGGCGTCGGCAGCGCCGATGCGCTCGGGTACGGGATCGTCCTGCAGGCGGTGGAGATCGCGACGGCGCTCGCCCTGGGCACCCCGGCGCTGCTGCGCGAGGGCCTGTCCTGGAAGGACGTGCGGCTGCGCACGATGCGCGCCGCTCCCGTCCACCTGCCGGCGCTGCCGCTGCACGGCGAAGCCGACGCGTAGCGAGTGCCGGCGCTCGAAAGGCTCAGAGCCGTCGCGGCGCCGCCGGTACGCCGGGCACTGCGGCGGTTGGGCTACGAGGTCGTTCGCTCGGAGCCGCCTCCCACGCAGTGGCCGATCCCTCCCGATGCCGACGACCGGGCGCGAGCCACGATCGAAGCCACCCGCTTCCACACGCTCACGCCGCCCGAGCGCGTCATCGGGCTGATCGCCGCCGTCCGCTACCTCGTCAGCGCCGGCATCGAGGGCGACATCGCCGAGTGTGGCGTCTGGCGAGGCGGGTCGATGATGGTCGTGGCCCGAACGCTGCTGGAGGAGGGCGACACGTCCCGCACGCTGCATCTCTACGACACGTTCACCCACATGCCGCCCGCCGGGGATCGCGATGTCGACTTCCCCACCGACGCCGCCAGCGCCCCGGCACCGCTGGAGGCCTACAGCTATCTGCCGTTCGACGAGGTCCGGGCTGCGCTCGCGGGCACGGGCTATCCCTCCGGGCAAATGCGGTTCGTCCAGGGCATGGTCGAGGAGACGCTGCCCGCCCAGGCGCCCGAGCGCCTCGCGCTCCTGCGGCTCGACACCGACCTCTACCGCTCGACGCGCCACGAGATGGAACACCTCTTCCCGCGCCTCGCCGACGGGGGCGTGCTGATCATCGACGACTACGGCGACTTCGTGGGCGTCCGCCAGGCCGTCGACGAGTTTCTCGCCGAGCGGGGCATCGAGCTCCTGCTGACGCGCATGGACTACGGCGCTCGTCTGGCCGTCATCCGGCGCTGAGCCCGGCCCCATCCGGGTAGAAGTGTCCTGTGCGTCATCCGTCAGCGCTGCTCGGGTCGTGCTGAGGGACCTCGCCGTCGCCCGCGCCGCCCGGCACCTGCCGTGGCTGAAGTGGCTGGCGCTGGCCGAGATCGCCGTGCTCGCCGGCCGCCATGTACGCCACCTCGATCCCGTCGAGCGTCGGCGCCTGCTCGCACTGATGAAGCGGGGTGCCGCGGCGACGCCGGAGGAGCGCCGGGAGCTCCGAGCGCTCGTCTCGAAGATCGACCTGCGCGGCCTCGCCGGCGGCGCGGCCGCGAAGCTGTCCCCGGTGCCGCTTCCGCGGCGGTTCACCCGCGCGCGCTACTAGCGCTAGGAGGTCATCTCGACGACCTCGGCCTCGGCCAGTTCCGCCCGGGTGGGGTCTCGATAGGAGCCCGCGACGAGGTCGTCGGCGGCGTGGCGCTCGTTCTTGGGCAAGGAGCCGGACTTCATGCCGAAGTAGTTGGCCTCGGGGTGATGGGCCACGATCGCCAGCGTCGACTGCTCGGGCTCGACGGCGAACCCTCCGGTGAGGTGGAGGCCGATCTGCTCGGCTTGGAGCAGCCGGAAGAGCTTCTCGTGCTCTGACTGCTCGGGAACCGCGGGATAGCCCCACGAGTAGCGGCGCCCCTGCGTGCGCGGGATGGCGAGGTCGTCGCGGATGCGCGAATGCAGCCATTCCGCCAGCCCCTCGGCGGTCTGCACGCCGATGCCGTGGACGAAGAGCTGCTCGGCGAACTCGCCGTCGGCCTCGAGCCGGGCCATCAGGTCGGTCACCGCGGAGCCGGCCGTGACGGCCTGGAGCGCCACGACGTCGGGATGCTCGGCGTCGAAGAGCTCCCTCGGGCGGTAGAAGTCGGCCAGGCAGATGCGGTCGTGGCCGGGCTGGCGCGGGCAGACGAAGCGCTCGAGGACCGTCGCGCGATCGCCCGGATCGAGCACGACGACCTCGTTGCCCTCGCCGTAGCAGGGGAAGTAGCCGAGCAGCGCGCGGGGATGGAGGTAGTCCTGCTCGGACCACATGCGCTCCAGGCGGGGCTGGAAGTCCTCCGTGACGAGCTTGCGCCAGGCCTCGCCCTTGACGCCGCGGCCGCCCCAGTGCAGCTTGAACAGCACGTGGGTGTCGAGGTGGGGGTAGACCTCGTCGAGATCGACGGGGATCTCGCGCACGCCCCAGAACGGAGGCTCCGGGATCGGGGTGTCCGTCCGCGCCGCCGAGCGGACCGTGTCGTCGTCGGTCGGCAGCGCCTCGGGCTCGGGGCCCTTCTCCCGCAGCCTGACACCCGCGGCGCGGGTCTTCTCCACCAGCGTCCGGCGCGCCTCGTCGTCGACGAGCACGTCCATCTTCGCCAGGCCCTCGAAGGCGTCCTTGCAGAAGAAGACGCCGGGCTGGTAGACCTCGTCGGACTCGCGGCCCCCCGGGTACAGCGCCCGCAGCCCGAAGTCGCGGTTGATCGCCGCGCCCCCGATGAGCACGGGGAAGTCCAGGCCCTGGTTGTGCAGCTCCTGGATGCACAGCGGCATCTGCTTGGAAGTCGACACAAGCAGCGCGCTGAGCCCGATCGCCGTGGCGTCGTGCTCCTTGGCGGCGTCGATGATGGTGCCGATGGGGACCTGCTTGCCGAGGTCGACGACCGTGTAGCCGTTGTTCGTGAGGATCGTGTTGACCAGCGACTTGCCGATGTCGTGGACGTCGCCGAACACCGTCGCGATCACCACCGTGCCCTTGGAGTAGCCCTCGATGCGGTCGAGGAAGTTCTCGAGCCGTGCGACCGCCCGCTTCATGACCTCCGCGCTCTGCAGCACGAAGGGCAGGATCAGCTCGCCGGCCCCGAACTTGTCACCCACCTCCTTCATGGCGGGCAGCAGCACGTCGTTGAGGGTCGGAACCGCGCCGATCTTCGCGACCGATGAGTCGATCCAGGCCTCGACGCCGTCCTTCTTGCGACGCAGGATGTGGTAGTGGAGAGCCTCCTCGGGCTCCATGCCCGCGGTGGGATCGGCCTTCTCCTCCTCTTCCTCCGCGCCCCGGGACTCGAAGTGCTCGATGAACCTCTGCAACGCGTCCTCGGCGTGGTTGAAGACCAGGTCGTCGGCGAGCTTTCGCTCGTGCTCGGAGATCTCCGCGTACGGCGTGATGTGGTTGGGGTTGACCATCGCCAGGTCGAGCCCCGCTTCCACGCAGTGGTGCAGGAAGACCGAGTTGAGGACCGCGCGGGCGGGCTGGCCGACACCGAACGACACGTTCGAGACGCCCAGCGAGGTCTTGCACCCGGGCAGCTCGGCCTTGATGCGGCGTATGCCCTCGATCGTCTCGACGGCGCTGGGCTTCCACTCGTCGTCACCCGTCGTCAGCGTGAAGGTCAGGCAGTCGAAGATCAGCACCTCCGGATCGAGGCCGTGCTCGTCACAGCAGATGTCCCTCAGGCGCCCGGCGATCTCCACCTTGCGCTCGGCGGTCTTGGCCATCCCGACCTCGTCGATGGTCAGCGCGATCAGCGCGGCGCCGTGGGCGAGGGCGAGCGGCACGACGACGTCGGCCTTGTCGCGGCCCGCCTCGAGGTTGATCGAGTTGACGATCGCGCGGCCGGGGATCTGGTCGAGCGCCCTGGCGATGACGTCGGGCTCGGTCGAGTCGATCTGGACGGGGGAGGGCTGGGTCAGCGAGATGCGCTTGACGGTCTGGCGCATCTGCTCGTCCTCGTCGGCGCGCTCGGTGAGAGCGACGCAGACGTCGAGCACGTGCGCGCCGCCCTCGACCTGGTCCTCGGCCACCTGGACGAGGCCGTCGTAGTCGTCGGCGAGCAGCATCTCCTTTGCTTTGCGGGAGCCCTGGGAGTTGACGCGCTCGCCGACCATCGAAGGGCGCGGCTCCTGTACGAGCGGGGTCGCGGCGATCATCGAGGAGACGCGCGGCGCCCGCGGGGCCGGGCGTGGCGCCGGCACCCTTCCCGCCACCCGCTCGACGATCGCGCGGATGTGGTCGGGCGTCGTGCCGCAGCAGCCGCCGACGATCGTCAGGCCGAAGCGGTCGACGAACTCGCCGAGCGCCTCCGCGAGGGGGCCGGGCTGCTCCGGGAAGATCGTCTCGCCGTCGGGGCCCTGCAGCGGCAGGCCCGCGTTGGGAAGGCAATGGATCGGCACCGATGCGTGCTCGCCGAGAAAGCGGATGGCGTCGCGCATGTCCTGAGGGCCCGTCGAGCAGTTCAGGCCGATGACGTCGACCCTCAGCGCCTCGAGCGTCGTCAGGGCGGCGTCGATGTCGGTGCCCAGCAGCATCTTGCCGCCGTTGGGCAGGAGCGAGACGCTGGCCTGGATCGGCACGCTGCGGCCGGTGATCATGAACGCCTCGCGTACGCCGAAGATCGCCGCCTTGACCTCCAGGATGTCCTGGGCGGTCTCGATGATCACGAGGTCGACGCCCCCCTCGAGCAGGCCCTGGGACTGCTCGGTGAACGTGGCGACGAGCTCCCGGAAGCTGATCTTGCCGAGCGTGGGGTCGTCGGAGGCCGGGAGATGGCCGGTCGGCCCGATCGAGCCGGCGACGAAGCGCCGCTCGCCGACCGCCTTGCGCGCGATCTCCGCGGACCGCCGGTTGATCTCGAGCGTCTGGTCGCCGAGGCCCCATTCGGACAGCTTGAGCCGGCTGGCCTGGAACGTGTCGGTCTCGACGACCTCCGCGCCCGCGTCGACCATCGAGGCGTGGACGCCCTCGATGACGTCCGGACGGTTGAGGACCAGGACCTCGTGCGCGCGGCCCGGGAGCCCGTAGTCCTCCTCCAGCGAGAGGTCGAACTGCTCCAGCGTCGCGCCCATGCTGCCGTCGAAGACGACGACGCGCTCGCGGACGGCGGCCATGAAGTCGCGGTCGGGCATCGGATGCCATCCTAGCGAACCTTGACACAACTGTGTCAGGGTAGGCCGGGCGCGGGGCTTGCGCCGCACCGCCCGGGCAACCGAACGTCCAGTCGGCCGTCCGGGTGGACGGCCCACGGGTCGGTGCCCCGCCCAGGTCCGGCCCTGGGGCGGTGTG
>JBBPZE010000096.1:0-25590 GCA_038199185.1 Solirubrobacterales bacterium | reverse complement strand
CGGTCTCGCCGACGTGCTCGGAGTCGACGGGCACGTCGCGCCAGCCCAGCACCTCCTGGCCCTCGATGCGCACGTTGAGCTCGATGAGCTGGGCGAGCCGGGCCGCTCGCAGCTCGTCGGCGGGGAAGAAGCACACGCCGACGCCGTACCGGCCGGGGGGCGGCAGCTCGAACCCGCACGTGCCGCGAAAGAACTCGTCGGGAAGCTGGGTGAGGATGCCGGCGCCGTCCCCCGTGCGGGTGTCGGCGCCCTCGGCCCCCCGGTGCTCGAGGTTGTCCAGCGCCGTCAGCGCCTTGTCCACGACCTCGTGGATCGGCTCGTTGTCGAGCCGGGCGATCATGGCCACGCCGCACGCGTCGTGCTCGTAGCGAGGGTCGTAGAGACCGTCGGCCTCTGGCGGCGTGGTGTGGTAGATCATCTGAGTGCTCCCGGAGCGGCGGCGCAGGGCACCTGAGGCGGGATCGGGGATTGTACGGCGCCAGGCTCCCCACGGGAAGGGCACCTGGCCCGCGCAAAGGCGTATCTTCCCGGCCGCGCGGGGCCATCGCGCATGAACGACAGATCTGCGGGGCATATGGCTAGCGAACAGTCCTCCGAGCGCGCTTCCACACCCCTCCTGGCCAGAAGTTGCCCGAACACCCCGATCTCTCGTTGACGCTGCCCGCGCGTGCAGAGAACGTCGCGGTGGTCCGCCACGCCATTGGCGGCCTCGGCGAGGCCCTCGACATCGACGATCAGACCCTCGCGGACGTCAAGCTGGCCGTGACCGAAGCCTGCACGAACGCCGTGGTCCATGCCTACCCGGAGGGCGAGGGACCGCTGGAGGTGGCGGCCTTCGTCGGTGAGGGGCGGCTGATGCTGGTCGTGCGGGACGAGGGGCGCGGAATCGTCCCCCGCACCGACAGCCCGGGTCTTGGGCTGGGCCTCCCGCTCATCGCCACGCTGGCCGAGGCGCTCGAGCTCGGCACGGACGAACGGGAGCGCACCGAGGTGCGGATGACCTTCAAGCTTGACTCCGAGGACCTGGCAGCGTGAGCGCCCGGGCCAACGAAGCCCGCCTCGTCGTGCGCAACGGACCGCTCGCCGCCGCCGTCCTCAGTCGCGTCGTGGGCATGCTCGCCGCCCGCGCCCTGTGCCCGATCGACCGGCTCGACGACGCGCTGCTGATCACCGACACGATCGCCGCCAACGCCGGCGACTTCACGACGAACGGGACGATCGGGGTGACGATCACCGCCGACGGAGAGGCGATCACCATGCTCGTCTCGCCCCTGCGGGCGCAGGGGGCCGAGGGGCTGCTGCGGGCCGCAGAGCTTCCCGGCGTGGGCAACGTTCTCGAGCGCGTGGCCGACGAGGTCAGCACGGGGCGCGCCGAGGATGGCTCGGGCGACGAGCTGCACGTGCGGATCGCCTTCCGCGCGACCTGATCGGAGCCTGCTACACCTATGGGTCAAATGGCACCCGAGTTCGCACTGACCGAGGAGAGCCTCGACGCCGACCGCCATGTCGTGGGGGTGAGGGGCGAGATCGACCTCTTCACCGCCCCGGAGCTCAAGACCACGCTGCTCGCCGCGATCGACGGCGGCAAGTCGCGGATCGTCGTCGACCTCGGCGAGACCACCTTCCTGGACTCCACCGCGCTGGGCGTGCTCATCGGGGCCATCAAGCGCCTGCGCGCCCGTGACGGCGCCCTGACGATCGTCAACACCGACGCGAACATCGCCAAGACCTTCGAGATCACCGGGCTCGATCAGATCTTCACGATCACCGGCACGCGCGACGAGGCGATCGCCGCGCTCGACGGCGACCCGCAGGCCGCCTAGCCCCCTGCGGATCGCCCTCGCCACCTGCGCCGAGTTCGCCGGGCTCGACCCTGACGACCGGTTGCTGCTCGCGGCCCTGCCGGCCGCCGAGCCCGTCGTGTGGGACGACCCGCGCGTCGAATGGGACGACTACGACCTCGTCGTGCTGCGCAGCACGTGGGACTACACGGAACGGCGCGACGCGTTCGTGGCGTGGTGCGAGCGGGTCGGGCCTCGACTGCACAACCCACCGGAGGTCGTGCGCTGGAACTCCGACAAGCGCTACCTCGCCGACCTCGGGTCCGCGGGGCTCCCGGTGGTGCCGACGACCTTCCTCGACCCATCCCGGCCACTCGATCCGCTGCCCGTGCCCTCCGGCCCATGCGTCGTCAAGCCCGCGGTCTCGGCGGGATCGCGCAACACCGCGCGCCACGACGGCCGCGCCTCGGCCGCTGATCACGCCCACCGCCTGCTCTCCGAGGGGCGCGTGGTCATGGTCCAGCCCTACATCGCCGGCGTCGACATCGCCGGCGAGACCGCGCTGCTCTACTACGACGGGGTCTTCGACCACGCGATCCGCAAGGGCCCGATGTTGCTGAGCGGCGCGGCCGCGGTCGAGGGGCTGTTCGCTCCCGAGGCGATAGAGCCCCGGACACCGCGAGCGGCGGAGATCGCGGTCGGCGATGCGGTGATCGCCGAGGTCCAGCGGCGCTTCGGCCGCCTGCTCTATGCCCGCGTGGACCTGCTCGGCGAGCAGCCTGCGGTACTCGAGCTCGAGCTGATCGAGCCCTCGCTGTTCCTGGGCCACAGCGACGGGGCCGCCGGGCGCTTCGCCGAGACCGTCACGCGGCGCGCGACCCGAGCCCGTCGGCATCGGGCGCCCGCAGCACGTCGGAGCGCGTGACGCTCTCACCGGTGATCAGGTCGAGCACGGCCTGCTCGACCGGACCCTGGATCGCGGAACCCTCGTCTGAGTCGGCCACGAGGCCCGTGGTGATCACGACACCGTCGCGGAACCGGTCGAACACCCGCGGGTCGATGTAGGACGCGCGCGCCACGGCCGGGGTGTTGCCCAGGTAGTGGGCAACCTGCTTGACCGCGTGGGTGATCAGGCGCTTGCGCTTGGCCGGCGAGAAGTCGGCGGAGTTGGAGGCGGCGAGCGTCACCGCGGCCACCACCGTCGCCCCCCAGGTCCGGAAGTCCTTGGCGGAGATCTCCAGGCCCGTCGCGTCCTTGAGGTAGACGTTGATGTCGGCGGACCTGACGTCTCGCCATCTGCGCCCCTCCTTGTAGGCCAGCAGCTCGTCGATCCCGCCGCGCCGCGCCTTGAGCCGGGCCACGATCGCCGCCGCCTCCGGGTCGACGACCTGGCGGAGATGGCGCTTGGAGTGCTTGGCCGGGTAGTCGAAGACCAGCGTCTCGCCGCTCACCGTCACGTGGTGCTTCTTCATCGTCGCCAGCCCGTAGGTGTCGTTGGTGACCGCGTAGTCCTCGGTCCCGATCCGGAAGAGCCCGCGGTCGAGCAGGCGCGCGGCGCACGCCAGCACCTGGTGCCGCGTGAGCGGACCTCCTGCGAGATCTGCGTCGACGCGGGCCCGCAGCACCGGCAGCGCGCGGGCGAACTCGATCATCTCGTCGAACTTCTTCTGGTCCTGGCGCTCGCGCCAGCGCTGGTGGTAGAGGTACTGCTTGCGTTTGCGCTGGTCGACACCGGTGGCCTGGATGTGACCACCGGGGTACGGGCAGATCCAGACGTCCTCCCATGCCGGCGGGATGACCAGCTCGTTGATCCGCTGGAGCACCTCGATCTCCTCGACGCGATCACCCTCGTCGTCGAGGTAGACCCAACCGCGCCCCTGGCGGCGGCGGCGGATCCCGGGTCCGGTGCAGTTCGAGCGGCGCAGGCGCACGAGGGGGCACTACCCGCAACCGGGTGACGCCAGACCGGGCCGCAAACAGGGTGAGGCGGGCAGGGGGGTTGCGGCTCAGCGCTTGGCCGGGGCGGCCTTCTTGCGCGAGGCCGGCTTGCGGGCGGGCGACTTCTTGGTGCGCGCCTCTGGCTTCTTGGGGGTGGCCCGCCCGCCGCCGCCGTTGCCGGCACCGTCACCGGAACGCACCGCGTCCAGCGACGCCTTCAGCGCCGCCATGAGGTCGGGCACCGGCGCCGCCTCCTCGACCTGCGGCTGGATCGCGATCTCCTCGCCGGCCGCCTTGCGCTCGACCAGGCCGAGCACCTGCTCCCGGTAGGTGTCGGTGTACTTCTCGGGCTCGAAGCTGCCGGCCAGCGAGTCCACGAGCTGCTTGGCGATCGCCAGCTCGCGATCGTTGACCTCGAGATCGCCGGGCAGGTCGTCGATGCGCCGCGGGTCGACGATCTCGTCGGCGAAGATCATGGTCGCCATCCCCAGCACGTCGCCCTCCATCGGCCGCAGCGCGACGAGCTGCTCCTTGGACCGGATGACGACCTTGGCGATGCCGACCTTGTTGGTCTCGCGCATCGCCTCGAGCAGGAGCTTGTAGGGCTTCGCGCCCCCCGTGGCCGGTGCCAGGTAGTAGGGATGGTCGTAGAAGATCGGGTCGATCTCCTCGAGCGAGACGAAGTCCAGGATGTCGATCGTCTTGGTCTTCGCCGGGTCCAGCGATTCGAGCTCGTCGGGCTCGATGACCACGTAGCGATCGGCCGACAGCTCATAGCCCTTGACGATGTCCTCGTAGGCGACCTCCTCACCCGTGCTGGGGTCCACGCGCTTCTGGGCGATCCGGGAGCCGGTCGCCTTGTTGAGCTGGTGAAAGCGCACGGTCTTGCGCGAGACCGCCGAGTACATCTTGACGGGGACCGTGACCAGGCCGAAGCTGATCGCGCCGGTCCAGATGGATCGAGCCATGACGTGATTATCCCCGGTGGGCGCCCATTCGACGCGGCCCGCACGAGAGATTGCGCGATACCCCCATATTCTGGATGTCCGCTGGGTAGTGATCGGAGCATGACCACCCGAAACGCAAGCCAGGGAATCCTGGCCGACGACAATGCGCAGGCCCGCGAGCGGATCGTCGAGCTGCTGACCAGGGCCTACTGGATGGAGCTCGAGACGGTGATGAGCTACATCGCCAACTCGACCAACCCCGACGGCGTGCGCGCCCAGGAGATCATCGAGTCGCTCAAGGCCGATGTGGGAGAGGAGCTCGGTCACGCGCAGCAGTTCGCCGCGCGGATCAAGGAGCTCTACGGCGTCGTCCCGGGGTCCATGGCCTTCAGCGCCGAGCAGACCTATCTGCAGCCCCCCGAGCAGCAGACCGACATCGTGCACATCATCCGCGGTGTGATCGAGGCCGAGACGGGCGCGATCGAGCACTACAACCTGGTCATCGAGGAGACCGACGGCATCGACCCGGTCACGCAGGACATGGTCGTCGCCATCCTGCGCGACGAGGAGCAGCACCGCCGTCTGTTCGAGGGCTTTCTGCGCGAGTACGAGGCCGAGGGCCGCGCCTAGCCCTTCTTCTGGATGAAGCTGATGTCGCCGCTGCTCTCGAGCACGGCGAAGCGCACCTCGGAGAGGTGCGCGATCTGATAGCCGGCCATCGCCCTCAGGCGGAGTCGGGTTCCGTCGGGACCTCGGGACCGGCAGGTTCGGGATCGGCCTCGGCGGGTTGCGGCTCGGGCACGCCCGGGTCGTCCGGAACGGCCGGCTGGATCGGCGCCTCCGGCACGGCGGGCGAGATCGGGGCGTCGGGGACGGCGGGGGTGGGCGTCTCCGCGGGCTGAGGGACCTCCAGGACGGGCATGGCGCTGGGTTACCCCAGAGGGGTTTCGCGCAACCCCGTCCGCAGGGCCTCGATCGACTCGAAGACCGCTATCGCGTCGGCGTCGCGGAGCTCGGCCTCGGCGAAGCACCCGTCAGGACGGCGATCGTGCGGACGCCGGCCCGGCCGGCCGCCTCGACGTCCCAGGGCGTGTCGCCGATCATGATCGCGTCGGCCGCGTCGGCGCCCGCCTTCTCGAGCGCGGCGTGGACCAGGTCCGGGGAGGGCTTGGACTCCTCGACGTCGGCCGACGAGGTCCACGCGTCGGCCAGCTCGCGAACGTCGAGCAGATCGATGTAGTGGTCGAGCTCGTCCTGCTTCGCCGACGAGGCCAGCACCACGGTGTGCCCGGAGTCCTTGAGGTCTGAGACCAGCTCGCGCGCGCCGGCCAGAGGTTCGACCTCCTCGATCATCACCTTGTAGAGCGGCTTCTCGGAGGCGCGGATGTCGTCACCCTCCTCGCGCTCGACCTGCTGGCCGCGGATCGCCTCGATCAGCTTGTCACCGCCCATCCCCATGTGGCGATGGATCTGCCACATCGGCACGACATGGTCGTGCTGGCGCAGGGCGCGGTACCAGGCCACGACGTGCTGGTAGTTGGTGTCGACGAGGGTGCCGTCGATGTCGAGGATGGCGAGCACGACTCGGCCATCGTCCCCACGAAGCCGCCCCGGCAAACCGGTCCGCCGGCCGGGGCTCAGGCCGCGTCGGGCTGCTGCGCCGCTGCGCGCAGCCGACCCAGCGACTGGCGGATGATCCGTGAGACCTGCATCTGCGACACGCCGATGCGCTCGCCGATCTCGGCCTGGGTGAGGTCCTCCTCGAAGCGCAGGCGCAGGACCTCGCGCTCACGCGCCGTGACCGTTCCGAGCAGGCGATCCAGGGTGGCACGGTCCTCGGCCAGGCCGAAACCCTGCTCGTCGCGCCCCATCTGATCGCCGAGGGTGTCGCTCCCGTCGTCCTCGGACCCGCGCGGCGCGTCGATCGACGTGGCGCGGTAGGCCGCGGCCGCCTCGAGGGCTTCGAGCACCTGCTCCTCGGAGGCCGCCACGGCCTGTGAGATCTCGGCGACCGACGGAGAGCGATGCAGCTCGCGAGACAGGGAGGCGACGGCGCGATCGACCTTCAGGGCGAGCTCCTGCAGGTCGCGAGGCACCCTGACCGACCAGGTCTTATCGCGGAAGTGGCGCTTGAGCTCGCCCAGGATCGTGGGAACCGCATAGCTCGAGAACGCGACCTGGCGATCGGGATCGAAGCGGTCGATGGCCTTGATCAGCCCGATGGAGGCGACCTGGATGAGATCGTCGAGCGGCTCCTCGGCGCGCTGATAGCGGCGGGCGAGCTGGCGGGCCAGCGGGAGGAAGCGCTCCACGAGCTGGTCGCGCGCCTGAGGCTGACCGTCGCGCAGATACCTGACGAACAGCTCACGATCCTCGCGGGCACGGACGCTTCGCTGCTCGTTCATGCGTGGGTGGGTGCGTGGGTCAGTTCCTGCATGGCGCCTGATCCGTCACGACAGGCGCCGGGTTGCTGGGGCGCAGAGACTACGGTCATAATAGGGGGCGGTTCGCGCAGCTCGCACGACGATGGAGGAAACCCCGATCTCCGACGATGCCCCGGCGCACGGCCTGCGGCTGATCGCCGCCGACGAGGACCCTCAGGCGCTACGGCGCACGGCTTCGATCCTGGAGGGGCTGGGTCACGAGGTGACGGCCTGCACCGCCTCGGTGCGAGAGGCCTGCGAGCTGATCGCGCGCGACGAGCCCGACGCGGCGGTCGTGGTGGTCCACCGCGACAAGGCCCACGCGCTCGATCTCATCGACGAGCTCAGCGATGCGCTGACCGGCCCGGTCATCGCCTTATTCGGAGATGCGGGCGCCGAGTTCGCCCAGGCCGCCGCCCGGCTGGGACTCGACGCGCTCGCGTCCGAGCCGACGGCGGAGAGCCTGCAGGCCGCGCTCGAGGTCGCCATGCACCGCCATGCCGAACGCGCGGGGCTCAGCCGAACGGTGGGCCAGCTCGAGCACGCGCTCGAGCGGCGGGCGGCCATCGAGCGCGCCAAGGGCATGCTGATGGAGCGCCACGGGCTCGACGAGCGCGGTTCGTTCGAATCGCTGCGCGAGCAGGCCCGCAGCCGGAACATGACGGTCGTCGCGGTGGCCCAGGAGATCAACGGGCGCGGCTAGCCGCGGCCGGGATCACGGGTCGCCGTGCGGGCGCAGCGTGACGTCCTCGGGCCACGAGCACAGCCCGCCCCGGCCCGGACACGTGGCACACAGCTCCCGATGAGGAGCGGGCGCCACCTCGAAGCGGCCGGCGAGCACACCGGAGGCCTGGTCGGCGATCTCGCGCTCGAGCGCCGGGATGTCGCCCGCCGCGTAGCGCGCGACGGCCGGCCGGCCGGGGTGCTCGAGGAACAGATGGGCGACCTCGACGTGCGGTGCGCCGGCGCGCAGGGCGGCCAGTGCGTAGAGCCGGCGCTGGACCCCGTAGCCGTCCTGCACTACCTGCTCGGGGTCCGCGCCGTCGAGCCGGTCGGTCTTGTAGTCGAGGATCAGCGCGCCGCCGTCGGGCTCGACCGCTCGCACGTCGATGAACCCGGTGAACAGCGGAACGTGCGTGTGGTCCGGGGCGGTCAGGGCCAGCGCGAAGGACTCCTCGACGTGGCGTTCGGTCGCCGCCGCGACGCGCGCCATCAGCTCGCTGGAGATGGCACCACCGATCAGGGCCTGAAGGTCGGCGAGGTCGGCATGGGTGAGCGTCACGTCGTGGCGCGCGGCGGCCTCCGCGAACGCGCTCGGATCGGGTGGGGCGGGCGAGGCGAGGTCCAGGCGCTCGAGCAACTCGTGAGCGATGGATCCGCGGACGAGCGGGTCGAGCCCCGCCGGCGGCCCATTCCCGTGCTCGGGAGCCGGCGGCGCATCCTGCTCGGGAAGCCGCAGCACGCGTTCCAGGTAGAAGCGATAGCCGCACTGCGCATAGCGCGAGAGCGCCGAGTAGCTGAGCGCCGATATCGGAGCCCCCACCGGGACGGGCGACACCGCTCGGACGGGTGGCGCGAGGGCTGGGGCCCCGGGCGCCCCGGCGGGGGTGCCCGGGCCGGATTCCGACGCGACAGGACCCGTGGCGAGCACGCTGCGCAGCACCCCGTTGCCGGGGGCGTTGAGCGTGGCGCGGACGCCCGCCTCCTCGATGACCGGTCCCTCCTGGCCAAGACGCGCGGCGAGGTCCGGCAGGAACACCGGCATGAGCCATCCGATCGGGGAGCAGTTCTCGCTCGCCGGCCATCGCTCGATGCGCGCGGCGCCGCTGAGGATCAGGCGCTCCCGGGCGCGCGTGACGGCCACGTGAAAGACGCGCAGGGACTCCT
Organism: Solirubrobacterales bacterium; assembly: GCA_038199185.1. Lineage (GTDB taxonomy): Bacteria > Actinomycetota > Thermoleophilia > Solirubrobacterales > Solirubrobacteraceae > BP-464. The sequence goes on along the minus strand of JBBPZE010000096.1, from coordinate 16,614 downwards.
CGCGCTCCCGGCGCAGGCGGTCGGCGGCCAGCTCCTCGAACGCCGCCGTCCGAGCCTTCCCGGTCAGGGTCACGATGCGCAGGCCGACGCGGTCGCCGTCGACGAGCACGTCGGGCAACGTCGTGTTCGGCTCGCGCCCCAGGTCGGCGACCGCGACGACGCCGAACTCGAGGCCCTTCGCCGCATGGATCGTCATGAGCCGGATGGCGTCCATGCCCGAGAGCTCGACCGGGGCGTCGCCCTCGCGCGCCTCGGCGTCGAGCTCCGCCGTCGCGCGGTCGATGAAGCCCCGTATGCCACGACCGACGTCGCGCTCGTAGGCGGTGGCGAGACGGATGAGCTTGCGCACGTTGGCCAGCCGGCGCACCCCGCCCGGCAGGCGCAGGACGTGCTCGTCATAGCCCGTGGAGCTGATCGCGCGGGACAGCAGCTGGGCGAGCGTCAGCCGGCCGGCGCGGGCCCGTTCGGCGGCGAAGACCTCGAACCAGCCCGCGAGCCGCCGCGCGTCGTCGGGCGGCAGCGGGACCTCGGTGTCCCCCGCCTCGATCGCCGCCCAGAGGCCGTGACCACCGCGGCGGGCGGCGAGGGCGAGCAGCGCCAGCGCGTCGGAGGACAGGTGGGGACCCAGCGGCGAGGCGAGGACGCCCAGGAGCGCCGGCTCGTCGCGCGGGTTGGCCAGGGTCGCCAGGTACTGGGTGAGGTCGCAGACCTGTTGGCGCGCCCAGAAGCCGCGGCCGCCGGCGGCGAGTGTGGAGAGCCCGCGATCCTCGATCGCCCGCTCGTAGCAGGCGATGTCGGTGGCCGCGCGGACGAGCACGACGATCTCGTCCGCGCGGTGGGTGCCGCTCTCGACGAGCTCGGAGATGCGCTGGGCGAGCATCCGCGCCTCGGCGCAGCGCCAGGAGGGGCCGCCGGGCAACGGCCCGAGGTCCTCGGCGTCCCAGTTGCCGTTCTCGGCCTCGGTCACGAGCAGCTCCACCAGCGGCTCCCCGGCCGCCGGATCGTCCCGGCCCGTCACGAACGGCTCGAAGCCGTTGCCGTGCAGCCGGGCCGACGCCGCGTTGAGCGGCCCGAGGATCTCCCGCCGGGTACGCCAGTTGTGGGTCAGCAGCGCGACCGCGGCGCGGTCGGCCAGCGCCCCGCGCACCGAGCGGAACACCTCGACCGAAGCGTGGCGAAACCCGTAGATCGACTGCAGCTCGTCCCCGACGAGAAACGTCTGACCGCCGTCGAGCCGCTCGAGCAGCGCGACCTGAAGGGCGTTGGTGTCCTGGAACTCGTCGACCATGATCCGGTCGAAACGCCCCCGCCACCCGGCCGCCAGCCCGGGCAGCCGGTCGAAGAGCTCGGCGACCATCAGCTCGAGATCGTCGAAGTCCACCCCCGAGCGTGCCCGCTTGGCGGCCGCATAGGCGTCGCCGTAGCGGCCGAGCAGCTCGTCGATCAGCGTGATCGCCCTGGCGCCCTCGACCTCCTCGAGCGCCCTCGTGTGCCCCTCCAGGGCGGCGAGGTACGCCCGACACGGATCCGTGTTCAGCGCGCCGGCGCGGCCCGGCGAGAACAGCGCGGCCCGCAGCGCTCCCATCGGCGGAGCGTCGACGTGGCCGAGCACCTCCTCGCAGCGACCGATCGCGCCCCGCGCCCGCTCGACGGAGACCCCCGTGAGGCCCGTGAGCGATGCGCGCGCTGCCTCGGCCGCCGCGCGCAGCGCCTCCCGCGAGCCGGCCGGGTCGGCCGGCGGCGGAGGTGCCGGCAGCGAGGGCCGGGCCTGGCCGGCGCTGCGCAGTTGCCCGTGGACGTCGAGCAGCGCTCCCTTGAGGCGGTCGAGTCCGTAGGCGGCCACGAGGTCCAGGGCATCCGCCCGCGCGGGGTCCTCCGGACGGCCGAGCAGTCCCGCGACGGCGGCCTCGAAGGAGGTTTCGCGCAGCTCGCGACCCGCCGCCTCGTCGAGCACGGCGAACGCCGGATCGAGCCCGGCCGCCACCGCGTGCGAACGAAGCACCCGCGCGCAGAAGCCATGGAAGGTCGAGATCCACGCCCCCTCGGCATCCTGGGCGAGCGTCCGCTCCCCCAGGGCCAGCAACGCGGCGCGGATCCGCGAGCGCAACTCGCCCGCCGCCTTGTCGGTGAACGTGATGACCAGGATCGAGGTGGGCGCTATCCCATCGTCGGTCACCATCTTCACGAACCGCTCGACCAGCACCGAGGTCTTGCCCGAGCCCGCGGCCGCCGACAGCAGCAGCGGCCCATTTCGTCGCGCGATCGCGGCCGACTGCTGTGCGGTGTAGGAGGTCATGCGGCATCACAGCGGCAGATGGTCGGGTGGGCGCACCCGCCGTCCCACGCGCAGGTCTCGGGGCGAGGCACGAGCGCTCCGGCGCGCATCTCCGCGACGGCCCGCTCGGCGGCGTCCAGCACCTGAGCGAGGACCGCCTCGTAGGCCTCGGGCGCGATGCGGTCCGTCGACACGACGTCGCGTCCGGGGTCGGCCCCGTCGACGAGCACGCCCCGGGGCCGGGTCTCGTCGGCACCGAGGGGCTGGTAGAGGCCTCCCACCGGCTCGGCGAGCAGCTCGCGCCGCCGCGCCAGCTCGCGCGCGGCCAGCAGGTAGAGGCCCAGCTGCAGCCGTCCGTCCTGCAGCCAGCGCGCCACGGGGGTCGCCGACTTCCCCTTGTAGTCGATGATCACGGCCTGGCCGTCGCGCACGTCGATGCGATCGATGCGGCCCCGCAGACGGAGCGCGCCGATGTCCACCTCGAACGGCATCTCGAACAGCTCAGGGCCGAACGTGCTCCCGTCCCGGGCGGCGTGGTCGAGGTGGCGCACCAGGTCGGCCTCCAGCCGCCGCACCTCGCTGCGCAACCGCTCCCGGTTGACCGAGATCGGCTGCGCGGCCGCGTGCTGCGCCAGCGCGGTGTGCATTCGCTCGCGGGCGCCGGGAACGTCGCCGGCGGTCAGGGGCCGGCCCCGATAGGCCTCGAAGACGTCGCGCAGGACGGCATGGGCGACCGTGCCTCGGACGAGCGCCTCGGGATCGGGAACGAGCTCCTGAGGGTCGAGCACGCGCTCGACGAACCACTTGACGGGGCAGCTCACCCACGCCTCGATCGCGGTGGCCGACAGCGGGCGCTCCCCGGGGAGGATCGCCGCGACGACCTCGGGTGCCAGGGGGCCGAGTGCACGCGGTGGGTGGGAGGGCGCCCGCGCGGCGGTGGCGAGCGCCACCTCGTGCTCGGTCGGCGCGTCGGCGGGGTCCCAGCCGGCCGCGCCGAGCGCGCGGCGGCGCACCCGGTGAAGGGGAGCGTCGGAGAAGCGGTCTACGACGTCGTCGACGAACAGCGAGCGAACGCTCGGATCACCGTCGTCGTCCGCCGCCCGCCAGCTCAGGACGAGCAGGTCCGTCGGGCGCGAGACCGCGGCGTAGAGCAGGAAGCGTTCTCGGGCCAGGTGATCGTCGCCGACGGCGAGCCCCAGGCCGGCCGCGCGGTTGATCGCCGCGCGGTCCTCGTCGGAGAGCAACGGGTCGGGCGTGGCGGGACGCGGGAAGATCTTCTCGTTGAGCCCGCACACGAACAGCGCCCTGACCCGCCGGGCGCGAATCGCGCCGGGCCCCGTGACCTGGACTCGGCCGGGTGCCGCCTGGTGGCCGGCGTAGACCCGCAGGTCCCCCAGCAGCCGCTCGAGCTCGCCCGGCTCGGGGACCAGGTCGGGGTCGCGGCGAGCGAGCCCGCCCATCTCGCGCAGGGCGCTGCGCAACGCGGCGGCCGCCGATGCGTCGATGCGTTCCGCGGCGTCGAGCACCCGCGCCTGCAGTCGGTGTGGACGGGCCAGCAGGGAGGCGGTCTCGCGAGCGAGACGGTCACACAGGGCCGACGGCCCGCGCGCGCTCGCCCCCGCCACCCGGTCGATGGCGTCCAGCGGCCAGTGCCGCCCCTCCCACAGCCCGCGGGCCGCGATTGCCGTGCGGGCGCCGGAGGTCCGGACCTCGACCTCGAGGCCGTCCGCCAGCGCCGGGTTCTGGAGCAGCCCCGGGGTGCGCAGCCACGTCAGCAGGTCGTCGGCCGACCCTTCGAGCAGGGCGCAGCGCAGCAGGCCCAGCACGCCGCGGCCGAGGGCGGTGTCGCGCGCATGCAGCCGGCGGGTCAGGGCGATCGGGATCGCGTAGGAGCCGAAGACGTCCTCCACCAGGGCGGCGGCGGCGTCGGGCGAGCGCCACACCACGGCGATCTCCTCGGGCGCCCATCCTTCGCGGATGAGCCCGGCGACCTCGGCGGCCACCTGCTCGACCTCGGCGCGCTCACCCCCACCCTCGAGCAGCCGCAGCGCCGGGCCGGCGGGCACGGTGGCGGCGTCGAAGAGCTGCAGGCCGTTCCCGGTCTCGAAGAGCGTGCGCTCGAGGTGATGCAGCGCCGGCTGCGCGTAGTGATCGGGGCGCGCACGGAGCGACTGGACCTCGGTGGCCCTGAGGCTGCGCAGCTCCTCGAACGTCCTGGCGCGGGCCGCGAGTGCCGTCCGGCCCGGCTCGTAGGTGAGGGTCAGCGTGACCTCGGCCCCCGCGTGGCAGGCGAGGGTCTCGACCGTGTCGCGCTGCAGGACGCTGAGATCGTCGAATCCGTAGATGACGACCGGCGTCGCGCCCCAGGCCGCGGGATTGTGGCGCAGGGCATCGAGCGCCGCGGCGTCCTGAAGATGCTGGTCGACCGCCTCGGCGCGTCGCAGCTCGCGGCGATAGGCCGCGTAGAGCAGGCCGAGCTCCTCCGCGAAGGCCCCGCGGCCGTCCTCCGATCCGGCCCATGTCCGCAGAGCGGCGATCACCCGGGCCGGCTCGAGCCGGAGCTCCTCGAGCTCGGAGATCAGGCCGAGCAGGGCTCCGACGAAGCCCGGTGTCGAGGCCGAGGCGCCCAGCGTCTCGAGCGGGGTGCGGGCCACCGCCACCGCCGCTACGCGCTCGCGCGCCAACCGGCCGAGCGGTCGTCCGCCGACCCCCGACCGCCTGGCGATCTCGCGCACCAGCCATCCGAACTGGACGACCTGCACGCCGAACACCGCACCCGTTGCCGCCAGTTCGCGCCGGTAGACGTCGACGTCGGGGAAGGTCGGCACGACCAGCACCGGCTCGCTGCCCGCGGCCAGGGCGGTCCGGTAGGCGTCCAGCGCAACCCGCGCCTTCTCGGCGTTGGCCGGGCCGATGACGAGCTTGAGCGACACGACCCTCCATGGTCGCGCGAGGGCAGGACGCCCTGACTACCGCGCGGCTATCGATACCCCAGTTTGCGCAGGAAGCAGCGCACAGCCCGCGAGCAGCACGGACCTACGCGGCCGCGACGACATCGGTGCCCTTGGCCGGGGTGGCCTCCTCCTCGGCCTCGGGCGGCTTCGCGCCCTCCTTGGCCCACGGCTCGTCGAACTCCACGCGCCACTTGCCCTCGTCGGTCTGCATGAGCGCGAGCTTGGCCCGGAAGGAGCGGCCGGAGCGGCCCTTGAAGCCCGTGACCTGCTTGGCGGTGCGCCCCGTCGCGATCAGCTCGCGCACCACGGCGGCGGGGATCTGCTTGCCCGCCTTGGCCTTCCAGATCACGAACCCGCAGCCGGGATCGTCGCGGCTCCAGCAGGAGTAGCCCTTGCGGTTCTCCATGATGTCGCGGCCGCACACCGGACACGGCCCGAGGTTGGCGCGCGGGATGCGGACGTCCTTGAGCTTGGCGTCGAGCTCACCGACGGTGGCGCCGGCGAACTTCGCGATGTCGGCCATGAACTGCTCGCGCGAGTCCTGGCCGTCCTCGATCGCGGTCAGCCGGTGCTCCCACTCCCCGGTCAGCGAGGGGGAGGTCAGCGGGTGCTCGCCGAGCAGGCGGATGACGTTCATGCCCTTCTCGGTGGGCACCAGCGCGCGGGCGTCGCGCTCGACGTAGCCCACGTCGATGAGCCGCTCGATGATCGCCGCGCGTGTGGCCGGCGTCCCGATGCCGGATTCCTTCATCGCCTCACGCGCCTCGTCCTCCTCCACCAGCTTGCCCGCCGTCTCCATGGCCCCGAGCAGCGAGGCGTCCGAATAGCGGCGCGGCGGCTGGGTCTCCTTCTCGAGGACGGTCACGTCGCGCACGTCGGCGGCCTCGCCCCTCTCGAGCTTGGGCAGCTGCTGGTCGCGGCCCTCGTCGTCCTCCGACGAGCTCTCACCCTCGGCCAGCTCGCCGTAGACACCGCGCCAGCCCGGGACGACGAGGACCTTGCCCCGCGTGCGGAACACGTGCTCGGAGACCGTCGTCTCCACCTTGGTGTTCTCGAAGACGGCCTCGGGATGGAACACGGCGAGGAACCGCCGCGTGACCATGTCGTAGACGCGACGGTCGTCGTCGCCCATCTTGGTCAGGTTGTGCTCGGCGTTGGTGGGGATGATCGCGTGGTGATCGGTGACCCGGGCGTCGTCGACCACGCGGCCGAGGGGCAGCACGTCGAGGTCGCGGACGTAGGCCGAGGCCTTGGCGTACTCGGGGTGATGTCCCACCCGACCGGCGATCGGCTTGATCTCTCCCACCATGTCGGAGGGCAGGTAGCGCGAGTTGGTGCGCGGATAGGTCAGCGCCTTGTGCTCCTCGTAGAGCCGTTGGGCGGCCGACAGCGTGCGGCGGGCGGAGAAGCCGTAGCGGTTGTTGGCCTCACGCTGCAGGGTGGTCAGGTCGTAGAGCATCGGCGCGCGTTCCTTGCGCGTCGTCTTGTCGAGCTTGGTGATCTCGCCGGTCTGGCCCCGGACGGCGGCGGCGACGGCCTCGGCCTCCTGCGCCCCCGGCAGCCTCGGATGGGCCCCGGCGTGGTAGCGGCCCTCGTACCGCCGCGAGCCCGACGCCTCGAAGGCGGTGTCGACCAGCCAGTACTTCTCGGGGACGAACGCGCGGATCTCCTCCTCGCGCCGCGTGAGGATGGCCAGCGTGGGCGTCTGCACCCGGCCGAGCGAGACGGCGCCGTCGAAGCTCGACCGCAGCCGGATCGTCGCGGCCCGGGTGGCGTTCATCCCCACGATCCAGTCGGCCTCCGACCGCGACCGGGCGGCGGCCTCGAGCAGGCGCAGCTCGTCCCCCTCGCGCAGGTTCGCGAAGGCGTCCTGCATCGCCTGCTTGGTCATGGAGGACAGCCACAGGCGCTTGACCGGGAGCTTGGCCCCCGCCTTCTCGTAGAGATAGGCGAAGATAAGCTCGCCCTCCCGGCCCGCATCGCAGGCGTTGATGACCATGTCGATGTCGTCGCGGCGCAGCAGCTGTCGCACTACGGTCATCTGCTTCTGGGAGCGCTCGTCGCGAACGATCAGCTTGAAGCGATCGGGGACGATCGGCAGGTCGGCCATGCGCCACTTCTTGTACTTGTCGTCGTACTCGTCGGGCTCGGCGAGCTGGACGAGGTGCCCGACGGCCCAGCTGATGACGTGCTCCGGGCCCTCGAGCGAGCGCTCGGTCTTCTCGCCGCCGCCCGACTTCTTCTCGAACGGCCCCGGCAGCACGCGCGCCAGGTCGCGCCCGACGGAGGGCTTCTCGGCGATGATGAGGATCTTGGCCACGCGCGGCGCAGGGTACAGGGGGCCGTCAAGGGCTACCGGGAGGGGGCCGTCAAGGGCTACCGGGCGCAGGGGCCCGTGCTCACCCGGCCGCTGCCCGCCGCCGCGAGGCGCCGGCGCACGATGTCGTCGGGCACCGCATAGCCGCCGCGTGGGCCCGCGCCGACCGCTGCGGCGAACACCGTGCCGGCCACCCGGCCCCGGGCGTCGATGAGCGGGCCGCCCGAGTTGCCGGCCCGCACGAGGCCCCGGAAGGACAGGATCCTCCGGCGCCTCGGGCCGTTGCCGTAGGCGTCCTCGGAGAGCACCTCGCGGGTGTCGCCCAGGCGAGCCGGGCGCACGTCGTAGGGCCCGTTGTGCGGGAACCCCAGCACCGCCGCGATGCGGCCCGCGGGCGCCGATGCCGCGAGCGGCAGCACCGGAGCACTGAGGCCGTCCACGCGCAGGATCGCGATGTCCTGACCGGGGTCGAAGAGCACGGCGCGCGCATCGAGCCTGGCGCCGGCCCCGCGCAGCTCCACCACGGTGTCGTCCTCGCCCGCGACGACGTGAGCGTTGGTGACCACGAGGCCGTCGCCGGCGACCCACCCCGAGCCCTCGATGCCGAGTCCGCAGGCGGTCCCGAGCACGCGAACGACGCTGCCAGATGCCCGCCGGACCCCGGCCTCGCGGGCGATCCTCGCGGTAGGCGCCGCGACGCCCCCCACCCCCGGCCCCGAGACCCGCGGCAGCGGATCGAACCGCGCGAGCGCGTTGAGGACGAAGCCCGACGGCGGCAGGGCGTCGTTGAGCGCCTGGAGGATCTGCGACCGCTGGATGTCGCGGCGGAGCTCCAGGCCCGGGGTCTGCAGCAGCACCGCGCCGATGATCCAGGCCAGCCCGAGGCCCAGCACCGCGCCCAGCACCCCGCCCAGGCCGCCATCGAGCAGATGCAGGCCCGGCAGCGGGACCGACATCTTGGCCGCCGCACCCGCGGACTCGAGCACCGCGGCGCACAAGGAGCCCAGGATCAGTGCGCCGCCCAGCGCGAACAGCGGCGCGTAGGGCGAGTGCGATCCATCCGAGAGGATCAGCGGTCCGACCCGGCTGCCGATGAAGGCTCCGAGCGCGAAGCCGACGAGCTGCAGCGCACCGACGATGAAGCCCTGCCGCAGGCCGTTGACGGCCAGCAGGACGGCAAAGCCGACGATGATCCAGTCGATTGTGGTCATGAGGTGATGTAACCGCCGCCCAGGCGGGCAAGATGGGCTACAAGCATGCCTACTCGAGCGGCGCCACCGTTCTCTCGCCGTCGCCGCCTCGAACGCCGCGCGTCCCCCGTGATCGCCCTCGCCTTCCTGGCGTTCGTCTCCGGGGTGGTCGTGGGCGCCGGCCACGTGCCCGACGAGCAGCGCACGGTGGAGCGCTTTGCCGACGCATGGCGCAGGGGCGACTTCGCCGCGATGCGCGCGCAGCTGACCGCCGCCCAGCAACGTTCGATCGGCGCGGCGGCGCTCGCCGAGGCCTACCGGATCGCGGCCGATACGTCCACCGCGCGCTCCTACGACATCGGGAGACCCAAGCGCCAGGGCAACGGGAGCTACCTGCTGCCGGTCACCGCGCATACGGTCGCCTTCGGCGAGGTCACGGGAACGGTCCGCCTGCCGCTGGCCGGAGACGGGGAACGCGCCCGCATCCGGTGGGGCGTCGATCTGACGTTCCCCGGTGTCCCGGCCGGCGCGCGGCTCGTGCGCCGTACCGCGCTCGCGCCGCGCGCGGCGTTGCTGGCGCGCGACAACGCCGTGCTGGCCGAGGGCCCCACCCGCAGCTCCCCCAACCTCCCCTCGGTTGCGTCGTCGGTGGTCGGCGAGCTGGGCTCCATTCCCGCGGAGCGGGCCGGCGAGTTCCGCCGGGCGGGCTATCCGGAGGACGCGCAGGTGGGCACCAGTGGGCTGGAGCGCGTCTTCGAGCGCCGACTGGCCGGCACGCCGGGGGGTCAGCTCCTGGCCGGAGGCAAGGTCCTGGCCACCCGCCCACCCCGAGCCGGACAGGCGGTGCGCACGACGATCTCCACCGCCGTGCAGGAGGCGGCGGTTACGGCGCTGGCGGGGCGGCTCGGCGGCGTGGTGGCTATGAACCCGAGAACGGGCGAGGTGCTCGCTGCGGCGGGGATCGCCTACTCCGGCCTCCAACCCCCGGGCTCCACGTTCAAGATGGTCACGCTCACGGGCGTGCTCCAGAGCGGCGTGGCGACGCCGAGGAGCACGTTCCCCTACGCCAGTTCGGCCACGCTGTCGGGGGTCTCGCTCGGCAACGCCAACGGCGAGGTGTGCGGCGGAACGCTGACCCAGGCGTTCACCATCTCGTGCAACTCCGTCTTCGCGCCCCTCGGAGCACGCCTCGGCGCCCGGCGGCTCGTGGCGACCGCCGAGCGGTTCGGCTTCAACAAGGCGCCGCCGATCCCGGGCGCGGCGACGAGCACCATTCCCGTCGCCTCCGAGATCGGCGACGATCTGGCGGTGGGCTCGTCGGCCATCGGGCAGGGCAGGGTGCAGGCCACGACACTGCAGATGACGACGGTGGCCGCGGCGATCGCGCTGGGCGGGCGCCTGCCGCTCCCCGACCTCGCCTACCGCGCTGGCGGGCGCACCCGGCTCGGCGGGCGCGCCACGAGTGCGAGGGTCGCCCGGCAGGTGCGCCGCATGATGGTCGAGGTCGTCCGGCGGGGCACCGGTGTCCGCGCCGCGATCCCCGGCGTGGTCGTGGCGGGCAAGACCGGGACCGCCGAGCTGAGGTCCACGCAGGGCTGCACGCCCACCGCGGACAACCCGGAGTCCTGTGCGGGCCAGACCCCGGGTGACACGAAGGACACCGACGCGTGGTTCGCCGCGTTTGCCCCCGCGCGCAGCCCGAGCGTGGCGGTCGGTGTGCTGCTCGTGGCCGCGGGGGCGGGCGGCGACACGGCCGCGCCCGCCGCGCGCCTCGTGCTCGAGGCCGCGCTCGGACGGAGATGATCAGGCGCCGGAGCGCTGAGCGCGGCGCGACTGCCAGGGCCAGCGACCCTCGAGCTCGACGTCGAGGGTGAAGCTCAGGAAGGTCCGCACCGCGACGACGATGGCGAGCACTCCCACGCTGCGAAACGTGGGGTCGACGGCGACGGTCCGGATGATGTCCGCGGCGACGAGGAACTCGAGGCCGAGCAGGATCGCGCGGCCGATCTGCTGGCGGTAGGCGCGATAGGAGCCGGCTCGGTCTCCCGCCGCCCGCAGGGCGAGCACGAACCCCGCGGTCGCGACGAGAAGCCCCAGCGTCACGACGACGACGCCCGCGCCGTCGATCACCTTGGCGACGGCGTCGACCGCGTTCTTGAAGTCCGTGTCGCTCACCCGGCGAGACTACCCGCGGAGGGCTCGGCCCCCACGCGCCTCCTAGACGTCGAGCGTGTCCGTGGCCTCGTCGGCGGGAATGATCGACTGGATGAGAAGCTCGAGCGGACGGTTGTCGAGCGCCGCACGCTTGAGCTTGAACAGCAGCTCCATCCCACCGATCGCGCCGAGCTGAGAGGCCACCGCGTCGGGGTTGGGGGCGGCGGCGCCGGGCCCGATCGGCGAGGTGTCGTAGAAGAACGGGTTGCGCGGACCGATCTTGACGGGCTCGTAGATGTTGCCCTCCGTGTCGGTGATCGTGTAGTGGGTGGCGGGCACCTGGGGTGAGTCCGTCTCGTTCTCGATCCGCACGAACACGGCGAACCACAGCTCGTCGGGGCCCAGGGTCCGCTGGGCGGGATCGATGTCCTCGACGAACGTCTTGTCCTCCGGAATGGCTCGCGGGTTGAGCTGGCGCGAGATCTCCACCTGGTACTTCAGCTGCCCGACGTTGAGGAAGATCCCCTCGGTCTCAGCGCTGTGGATCGACGTCGACTTGTTCCCGCAGGCACCGAGGACGAGCGCCGCGGCGACGGCAAGGGTGCTGAGAACGGGCTTTATCGCGATCGGGCGCACGGGGCGGCCATCCTATCCGGCGGCGACGGTGACCCGGTCGCCACGGCCCGTGTCCTCCTCGAGGATCGAGCGCAGCCGACGCATCGCCTGCTGCGTCCGGCGCCGCATCCAGGGGCGGGCGCCCAGCGACTCGCCCAGGCGGTCGGCGAGATTGCCCGGCTCGGTCTGAAAGGTGAACGTCACCTCGGTGCCGCCGCCCGCGGCCAGGTCGAGGGCGTAGGTACCGGTCGTGCGGATGCGGTTGAACTTCCCGGCGGTGCCGGTCTCGATGATCAGCGACGGGCGCACGACCTGCGAGAACGTCGCGTCGGCCCAGGGAAAGCGGTTCATCGGGATCTTGACGCGGAAGCGCGCCCCCGCCCCCCGGCCGTAGGAGTCCTCGCGGGTGAGTCGCCAGTCGACCAGGTAGTGGTCGCAGAACTCGGCGTGGTTGGCCATGTCGACGAGGTACTCGAAAACCTCCTCGCGCGGGCGATCGATCGTCACCGAGACTGACACCGGGTCCATTCGCGGCGGGAGTCTAGAGAGGTGCGTCCCGGGCGGCCGCCGTCAGGCGACGACGGGCGGCCGGGCCAGCGGCTTGACCGCATGGCCCCACTCGCTGTGGTGCACGAGCTCGACGCGTTCGACCACGTCGGACCTGGCGTTCATGCACAGCGCACACGCCAGCGAGCCGTTGGCGTAGCGCGCGACGCGCTCGCCGACGAGCGGCGTCCGGTGACACACCGAACAGGCGTCGCGGTCGTCGGCGAGGCGCCCGCCGCCTCTGCGCAGGCGGCGACCGAGATCGTTGATCGTGCGGTACATGTACCCGAGGTTCCAAGCCGGCCGACGGATTCCTCCCCGTGCCCCCTTTTTAGCGAGCGTTGATGCGCGTCTCCGAGGATCCCTTTCGCGGATGTGATCGTTATCATGCGCACGAGCAGACGGTTTGGCGAAGGCACCGCGCGATGCTGGAAGAGAGGCCGATGAGCATGGAATCCCTGACGGTCGGCACCCTGGCGGGAACCGGATCGTTCCGCTGCGATTCCTGCGGCTACGTCCTGCGGCTGGCCGCCGCGGATGCCCTGCCACCGTGTCCGGGCTGCAACGGGGATCAGTTCATCCGCGCCTCGCTCTTCGCACCCCGATTTCGCCGCGACGCCAGCGTGGAGGAGAGCGCCGAGGCCCGCTCGGAGCTGATGAAGGACGCTGCGAACGCGATGGCCGATCCCGGCGAGTACATCGTCTACGAAGAGGGTGGGAGGGCATGCGTCGCGGCGCTCCGCGCCGACTGGACGCGCATCGGCCGCTCGCTCGCCGCCGACGTCAGGCTCGACGATCCGACCGTCTCCCGCCGCCACGCGCTCATCGTGCGCGGGCCCGACGGCCTCCGCGTTCTCGACGACCGCAGCCTCAACGGCGTCTTCGTCAACGGGGAGCGGATCGAGTGGAAGGCACTCGAGGACGGGGACGCGATCGCCGTCGGCCGCTACCGGCTGCACTTCGTGGTTGCCACGGGCCGGCCCACCGAGCGCGCCGATCCCGAGCTGAACACGGCAGGCTGAGACGTCGGGCGGCCCATCGCGGCCGCCCGCGGAGGAGAGGCCCAGGGCGGCCCGGCCCCGTGCCGGGCCACTCTGGCCGACGTCGTAGTCTTTTGACCCGTGCCCGCGCAGACGATCGCGATCCTCTCCCAGAAGGGCGGCACCGGCAAGACGACCGCGGTCCGGACGCTCACCGACGTCTTTCGCCGTGGCGGCCTCGACGTTCTGGCGATCGATCTGGATCCGCAGGGCAACCTCTCGGACTACTTCGACGTCGCGCCCGACGCAACTCCGACCGTGGCGGATGTGCTGATGGGCCGGGCCACCGCCGCGCAGGCCGTTCACGAGGGGATGATCCCCGCCAACCTCCAGCTCGCCGAGGCGGAGTTGGCGCTGGCCGGCAAGATGGGCCGCGAGCTGACGCTGCGCCGGGCCCTGCGCGACGTCGCCGAGAACCACGACGTGATCATGATCGACTGCCCGCCGGCGCTCGGGCTGCTGGCGGTCAACGCGCTGGTGGCCGCCGATCACGTGCTGCTCTCGGCCGAGGCGCAGTACTTCGCCCTGCAGGGGGTCGAGCAGGCGCTCGAGGTCATCGAGTTGGCGCGCGACGGCCTCAACCCCGACCTGAACTGGCTCGGCGTGGTCTTCAACATCGCCGACATGCGTACCGTGCACTCTCGGGAGGCCTACGATTCGCTCAAGGAACACGTCGGAGAGAAGCTGCTGACCACCACGGTGCGCCAATCGATTGCCTACGCGGAGTCCTCGGAACGGGCGGTGTCGATCCTCGACCACCGCCCCGACCTGGGTGCGGACTACCTGGCGCTGGCCGACGAGCTGCTCGATCGCCTGGGGCTGCGCGACGCCCGGGCACGGGTGCGTGAGCTGCATGGTGTCTGAGCGCCGGGTGCTCGCAGCGCTCGCGGTCGCCATCGCGGCGATTGCGGCGGGCGGATGCGGCGGGGCCGAAAGGGACACGCGGCCGGTCGACAGGACCACCGCCACCGCCGCGCCCGCCGACGGCCCGGCGTTGGCCCACCCGCTCCCGGGGGAGACACTTGCGGCCCAAGTCGTCCGACGGGTGGCGCTGCGCTCCTCCCCGGCGGGCCGGGTGCTCTTCCACGTCTCGAAGCGCACGAGCTTCCACTCGCCGGCGGTGCTGACGGTCATGCGCCAGCGCGGGGACTGGCTGGGCGTGGCCAGCGCGGATCTCGGGAACGGGAAGATCGGCTGGGTCCGACAGCGAGAGGTCCGGGTGCTGCGCGAGACGTGGAAGATCGTCATCGATCTCTCGCAGCGGCGGGGCCGGCTCGTGCACCAGAGCAAGACCTACCGGACGTTCCCGCTGGCGATCGGGTCGCCGATCTACGCGACGCCGACGGGAAGGTTCGGCGTGACCGACCGGCTGCACCTCGGCGGCCCCTACGGATGCTGCACGCTGGCCCTGTCGGCCCACCAGCCGCATGTGCCGCAGGACTGGCCGGGCGGGGACCGGATCGCGATCCACGCCACGAACGACCCGGCTTCGGTGGGTCAGGCGGTGAGCCACGGGTGCCTGCGGGCCAGCGACAAGACGATGGCGCTGCTGATGGCGAAGGTCCCGCTGGGCACCCAGGTGCTCATCCACGCATGACGGCGGGGCCCGGCCGGTTCCGTGGGCCACCTACAGCTCGCGGACGTCCGCGCCCTGGGGCTCGAACGGCGCGCGGACGACGTCGGCCCAGCCGTCGGCCTCGCGCCGCAGCGCCTCGACCACGGCGCCTGTCTGCTCGTAGTGCGCCCAGACCAGGACGGTGGGGCCGGCACCGGAGATGGTCGCCCCCAGGGCCCCGAGCTCCGGAGCCTTGCGCACGAGCGCCGAGGACCGCGGATAGAGGTGCGCGCGGTAGGGCTGGTGCAGCCGGTCGTGCAGGCCGGCTGCCACCATGTCCCAGTCACCGAGCGTCAGGCCGAGCACGAGCAGCGCGCCGTAGCCGACGTTGGCCGAGGCGTCGTGCAGCGACACGGTGTCCGGTAACGCCGCACGGGCCTGCTTGGTCCGCACGTGCTCGCGCGGGACCACGAGCACCGCCTCGAGCCCGGCCGGCGGGTCGAATCGGGCCACCTTCCGGCCGACGGCGGAGGCCGCCGGCTCCGGCGAGCTCCCCGGCCGGGCGCTCGGGACCGGCTCGCCCGCACAGACGACGAACCCTCCGCGCAGCGCCGCGGCGACGTTGTCGGGATGCCCCTCGAGCTCCGTGGCGTGCTCGAAGAGGTCGGCATCGAGCTCGAAGAGGTGATCGGCGGCCATCAGCCCCGCGACGAAGGCCGCCGCGCTGCCGCCCAGTCCGCCGCTGAGGGGGATGTCGGAGTGGATCCGGAACTCGAAGCCGTCTGGGGAATGCAGCCGGGCGAAGCCCCGCACCGCGAGGTTGCGCCGGTCGCGGGCGATCTTGAGATCCGTTCGGACCGCGAAGCGGCCGGTCTCCACCACCTCGAGCTCGAGGTGCAGGGCGAGCGCGCAGGCAAAGCTGTCGAACCCCGGGCCGAGATTCGCCGAAGACGCGGGGACCCGGACCAGGCGGCGACGCTCCATGGGCGCCGACCCTATACGGCGGTGAGGCCACGCCTAACGGGCGGCCCCGGGCCGGCGGGGGCTCAGGCGTGCGTCCGTGCCGCGGCCCGATGCCGGTGCCGATGCCGGTGCCTGCTGTGCCGGTTGTGCCGGTGCCGCCTGCGGTGGTGCTTGCGGTGCGCCTTGGGCTGCGGCCGGCCGGAGGGTGCCGGGAGGGCTGCGGGCGCCGGCGCCGGCGCGGGCTCGGGGGCCAGCGCGGCCGGCGCGACCCGGGCGACGAACGCGCGGATCGGACCCTCGGCCACGCGCGCGTAGATGCCGTACTTCCCCGGCCGCGCGCAGCCGTCGCCGTAGCTCGTGGCGCCGACGAGTCGCAGGGCGCCGCCGCCGGCCGCCGCGAACAGCGGGCCGCCCGAATCACCCTGACAGGCGTCCGTGCCGCCCTGCGGGTAGCCCGCGCACAGCATCGTCGAAGCATCGAAGCCGTCGCCGGCCGCGCGGCAGACGTCGTCGGACTGGATGGGAACCTGGGCCTCCTGCATCTGCTCGGCGGCGGGCCCGCGCTCTGCGACGGTGCCGAACCCGGCGATCGTGGCCAGCGCGCCCGGGTTGAAGATGCTGCGCTCGCCCACCGCGGCGACCGGCACCGGCGGCGCCCTGGACGGCTCGGTGAGCTCGAGCAGCGAGACGTCGCTGCCGTTGCCGCTCTGGACGCCGTAATCGGTGTCGACGAGAACCCGATCGACGGTGTGCGTCTCTCCCCCCCTGCCGTCCGTGTAGACGCTGTCGAGAACGACCCTGAACTGACCCGGCAGGAAGGAGACGGTGCTCGGCACGAGGCCGTCGGTCAGCGCTCCCGTCAGTGAGCCGCAATGGCCCGCGGTCATGACCCACCTGGGCGCGATGAGGGTTCCGGTGCACCCGAACAGGCCCGAGATCGTGACGCTGGCCACCGCGCGCATCTGGCCCGGCGCCACCGGCTTGCCGCCGACGATGGCTCCCGCG
>JBBPZE010000095.1:0-2375 GCA_038199185.1 Solirubrobacterales bacterium | reverse complement strand
TGGCCAACGTCCGCCGGCGCCCAGCAGGCGGGGATGAGCCTCTCGGACTTCGCCGCCTTCGTGCGCCGCGCCCTGTTCCTCGACCGGCCCGACCCGGTCGTCGCGTGGGGCGAGCTCCGGTCGTTCCAGGCCCGGCTCGTCAAGCGCCTGACGGCGGCCCGCGAGCTGCGGATCGAGGCGCCCGGCACCGACCTGCGCGTCCGGGTCGATGGGCGCACGTGGGTCAACTCCGATGGGCGCCGGAACATGCCCAGCGGGGAGGTCTTCACCGGCCCGTGGGAGGACTCGGCGAACGGCAGCGTGCGCTTCACGATCCCCTCGAGCCCGCGCGGCGTGGAGGTCACCGGCATCGAGCTGCGGTTCGTCGACGGCGAGGTGGTCGACGCCCGGGCCGAGCGCGGCGCCGGCTACCTCGAGCAGGCGCTCGCCACCGACGCGGGCGCGCGGCGTCTGGGTGAGATCGGCATCGGGACGAACGCCGGGATCGACCGACCCGTCGGCGCGATCCTGTTCGACGAGAAGATCGGCGGGACCGTGCACCTCGCCGTCGGGCGCTCGTACCCCGAGACCGGTGGGCTCAACGAGTCGGCGCTGCACTGGGACATGATCTGCGACCTGCGAAAGGGTGGCCGGTTGAGCGCCGACGGCGAGGCCGTGCAGGAGGACGGGCGCTTCGTCGGCGTGTGACCCCGGGGGCGCAGCGGGGCCGCGGGACGACCCGCCCGCCGCGCCGATACGGTCCCTTCCCTCATGCGCCGCACGAAGATCGTCGCCACGATCGGCCCCGCCTCGCGCGAGCCGGAGGTCCTCGTGCGGATGGTCGAGGCCGGCCTGGACGTCGCGCGACTCAACTTCTCCCACGGAACGCAGGAGGAGCACGCCGAGAACGCTCATCGCATTCGGGACGCCGCTAACCGGGCGGGACGTCCCGTGGCGATCCTCCAGGACCTCCCGGGCCCCAAGATCCGGATCGGACCGCTGCGCGACGGAGTCGCCGACCTGCGCACGGGCGAGCGGCTCGTGCTCTGCGTCGGGACCGACGAGGCCGGGGACGAGCACCGCATGGCCGTGTCGTGGCACGGCCTGGCGGCGGCCGTGCACGTGGGCGATCACCTCTACCTCGCCGACGGTTCGGTGCGGCTGCGGGTTCAGTCGGTGCGCGTCGAGGCGGGCGAGATCGAGACGCTCGTGCAGATCGGCGGCGCCGTGGCCTCTCGTCAAGGCCTCAACGTTCCGGGCGAGACCTCCGCCCTCCCCGCCGTCCCCGAGGAGGATCTCGAGAAGCTCGCCTTCGGCGAGAAGATCGGCGTCGATCTGGTCGCGCTGTCGTTCGTCCGCCATCCAGAGGACATCGTCAGCGTCCGGAGCCACACGCGCCTGCCCCTCGTCGCGAAGATCGAGAAGCCCCAGGCGGTGGCCGCGGCCGAGGAGATCATGCGCGTCTCGGACTGCGTGATGGTCGCCCGCGGCGACCTGGGCATCGAGCTGCCGATCGAGGACGTGCCCGGCGTCCAGAAGCAGATCCTTGCGCTCGCCGGGAGGCTTGCCCGCCCGTCGATCACCGCGACGCAGATGCTCGACTCGATGGTCGGCTCCTCCCGCCCCACGCGCGCCGAGGTCGCCGACGTGGCCAACGCGATCCTCGACGGCACGGATGCCGTGATGCTCTCTCAGGAGACCGCCGTTGGCGCCCACCCCATCGGCGCCATCGAGATGATGGCGGCCATCGCGCGCCGGACCGAGCCGGCGCTGCCCTACCGGCGCTGGAACGAGGAACGCGTGCGTCGGGACAAGCGCGACCCTGCGTACACCATCGCTTACAGCGCCTGTGCCGCGGCGCGCGAGCTCGGCCTCGCGGCGCTCGTCGTCCCCACGCTCTCGGGACGCTCGGCGCGCCTGCTCTCGGCCCACCGCCCTGAGGTGCCGATCTACGCGCTCTCCCCGGGCCGCGAGACCGTGCGCCGCTGCGGACTCATGTGGGGCGTGCAGGCCGCGTCGATGCGCCGCCACGAGGTCACGGAGGAGCTCATCGCCGATGCGGTCTCCCGGGTCGTGGAGCTCGGCTGGGTCCGCAAGGGCGAGCGAATCGGGGTCACCGCGGGCCTGCCGGGTGGGCGGCCGGGGACCACGAGCCTGGTGCAGGTTCAGGAGGCGTGATCGGATGTACCGCTGTGCCCACCGCTCAGGACATCGGGCTGACCGACGCTGCGCTCGTGGCCCTGGCCCGCCAGCTTGGCACCTCGACCCTCGCCACGCTCGGCGCGCGGCACTTCCGCGCGCTGCGCCCGCTCACCGGCGAGCCGGCCTTCACGCTGCTCCCGGCCGACGCTCGCTGACGCCCAGGCGCTCAGCCGCCGCCCAAGCCCCCGAGGAAC
>JBBPZE010000094.1:0-5690 GCA_038199185.1 Solirubrobacterales bacterium | reverse complement strand
GCGGGCAGCGTTTCCGGCGAGGTGCTGCGCGGGGGCGCCGGCCACGTACGGCGCACGTGCGAGCTCAACGAGGTGCCCTTCGGGATCCTGCGGGCCGATCCGGGCGATCGCGCGGGATGGGTGGTCGCGGCGCGCGAGTGCGTCGACCGCCTGCTCGCCGTCCGCCGTGTCGTCGTCCGCTGACCGGCGGCCCACCTCCTCTAGACTCCGACGAAAGCCCTGAAAGACGACCGGAATTCACAGGAGGAGTCCCGTGGCCGACTACGCCAACGACGTACTCGTCGAGACCGACTGGGTCGAGCAGCACCTCGACGACCCGTCCATCCGGATCGTGGAGGTCGACGAGAACCCCGCGCTCTACGCCGAGGCCCACATCCCCGGCGCCATCGGCTTCGACTGGAAGAGGGACCTGCAGGACCAGACGAAGCGCGACTTCCTCGACGCCGACGCGTTCGGCGAGCTCTTCGGCTCGCGCGGCATCACCAACGACCACACGGTCGTGCTCTACGGCGACCGCAACAACTGGTTCGCGGCGTACACGTACTGGTACCTGAAGTACTACGGCCACGACAAGGTCAGGCTCATGAACGGCCCCCGCGAGAAGTGGATCTCCGAGGGACGCTCGACGACCACCGACGTCCCGAGTCACGAGGCGGCCACGTTCACCGCCCAGCCCGGCGACGACGCCATCCGTGCCCTGCGCGAGGAGGTGCTCGCGGCGCTCGACACCGACACCAGGCTCGTCGACGTCCGCTCCCCACAGGAGTTCTCGGGCGAGCTGATCGCCATGGCCGGCTACGAGCAGGAGGGCGCGCAGCGCGGGGGCCACATCCCGGGCGCGGCGTCGGTGCCCTGGGCCCAGGCCGTCGGCGAGGACGGCACGTTCAAGCCGCGCGAGGAGCTCGAGGAGCTCTACACCGGTAAGGGCGTGCTGACCGAGAGCGACCCGATCATCGCCTACTGCCGCATCGGCGAGCGCTCGGCGCACACCTGGTTCGTGCTCCACGAGCTGCTCGGCAAGGACGACGTCAAGAACTACGACGGCTCGTGGACCGAGTGGGGCAACCTCGTCAACGTGCCGGTCGAGAAGGACGTGGCGTAACAGCAGGGCCGAGGCGTCATCGCGCGGCGATGGCGTCGAGGCGGTCGAGCAGGTCGGCGAGGATCCGGGCCGTGGCGCCCCAGACGATGTCCTCGCCGACGACGTAGGTGTCCGTGCGAAACGGCACGCCGCGGCGCGACATGCGGCGCCTGGCGTAGCCCGCGCGGAGGTCGGTGATCGAAGGCTCGAGCACCGCGTCGACCTCACGCGGCGAGAGCGTCCACTCCCGGCCCGGCTCGATCAGCCCGACGAACGGGTAGACGGCATAGCCCGTCGCGATCGTCGGCGTGGGCTGCAGTGCTCCCACCAGCTCGACGTCAGAAGGCGGCAGCCCGATCTCCTCGTGGGCCTCGCGCAGCGCCGTGGCGCGCAGGTCCTCGCCCTCGTCGGCGCGACCGCCCGGGAACGAGACCTCGCCCGCGTGCCGGCGCATGTCATCGGGACGGCGGGTGAGCACCGCGTGGGGCTCACCGTGGGCGTCGACGTAGAGGGGCACGAGGACAGCGGCGCTGACGCGGCCGTGGACCTCGAGCGCGGCAGCCTGCTCGGCGTCGAGCAGGACCTCGGGCAGCGCGCTGGCGAGCTCAGCTCGCGAGCGTGACGCGCTCGACACGCTCGTCGAACATGACCTCACCGTCGAGGGTGCGGTGCACCGGGCACTTGGCGGCGATCACGCGGAGGCGCTCGACCGTCTCGTCGCTGAGGGTGGCGGGAAAGCGCATGACCAGGTTGAAGCGCGTTGGGCAGCCGCGCTCGGCGGGCGTGTAGTCGCAGGTGACCTCGACGTCCCCCACGTCCCAGCCCTTGCGCTGGGCGTACATCTCCATCGTGATCGCCGTGCAGGACGCCAGGCTGGCGGCCAGCAGCTCGAGGGGGTTCGGCCCGGTGTCGTCTCCGCCCTGGTCGGCGAGCTCGTCGACGGCGAAGCGATGGTCGCGGATCTGGACGATCTGCCGGAACGCGCCGGCGCGGGTGACGGTGGCCTTCATGGCGTCTCGATCATGTCAGAGGATTGAACAGCAGTCCGGTGGGGACCTTCGGGAAGAAGTACGTCGACTTCGGAGGCATGTTGACACCGGTCGCGGCGATCTCCTGAACCTGCCGGACCGGGTTGGGGCGCAGGAAGAACGCGAGGTCGGCCTCGCCGGAGAGCACCATCCGCGTCGCCTCCCCGTCCGTGCGGGAGTACGCGAGGCCGCGCTGGTGGTCGATGTCGTCGTCGGTGAGGCCGAGCGGGCCCTTGAGGAGCAGCGCTTCGAGCACGGCTGTGTCGAGGTGGCGATAGGGCTCGGGAAAGCCGGCAAGCACCCGGTCGGCGATGGCCTGGTCCCTGAGCGTCAGGCGAAACGGCCGGCGGAAATGCGCATCGAGATATCCGAGGGAGAGCGGGCCGGAGCCCTGCGGCGGCGGGAGCTCCTCGACCGATTCGAGGGGCGTGATGTCGAAGTGCTCGCGCAGGGCGGCGGCGAGTGCCTCCTGCGTCGCGGGCGTGGTGCCCGCCACCAGCCGGTGGGTGGGGAAGATCGTGAGGCCCGCATCCTCCATCGCGACGAGGTTCATGAGGACGTAGCGATGCTCGCCCTCGCCACCGACCTCGTCGGCATAGACTCGCGCGGTCTCGTAGCGATGGTGGCCGTCGGCGATCAGCAGCTCCGCGTCCTGGGTCGCCGCCTGCACGGCGGTGATGGCCTCCCGATCGGTGATCCGCCAGAGGCGATTGTGCGTCTCGTCCTCGTCTGTCGTCTCGCCGTGCGGCGCCTCGTGGGTGAAGGGCTCGAGCGCGCTCCACGCCTTCGCCTCGGCGTCGCTGAACAGGCTGAAGATCGGGCTCATGTTCGCCCGGGTGGCGCGCGTGAGGTTGAGCCGATCCTCACGGGGCCCCGGATGGGTGCGCTCGTGAGGCCGGATGCGCCCGGGGCCGTATTCCTCCACGCGCACGCGCGCGAAGAACCCGCGGCGCGTCTTGGCGGCGCCGTCGGGACCCGTGTAGTCCTGGGTGAGCGCCCACACCGCCGGCGTGTCGTCGAGCACGACCGCACCCTCGGCCCGCCACCGCGCGAAGGTGGTGCCTGCGGCCGTGTAGGGATCGTCGCCCTGCGGGAGGTCGACACGAACGACGTTGTGCGGCGAACGTGCGGCCAGCGCCTCGCGCTGGCCGGGATCGATCACGTCGTAGGGCGGGGCGACCAGGTCCTGGAGGACCCCGGCGACCGCCGGGTCGTAGTGCAGGGCACGGAGCGGTCGGACGTCAGCCATCAGCGGCGCGTGACGCTAGCAACGCGCCAGTCCGGTCGGGATCAGCGCTTCCCGAACTCGTTGACGTACGTCGCTCCCGGCATGCTGCCCCCGACGGGCGTGCCCAGGGCGATGCCGATGCCGATGTCCCGATACGAAGCGGTGAGGATGTTGTGGCGGTGCTCGGGTGAGTGCATCCAGGCGCGGACGATCTTGCCCGCCGTGGCGAGAGGCCCCCCGCCCCAGGCGAGGTTCTCGCCGAGCGACCAGCCGTTGGCGCCTCCGAGGTAGGACGAGCTCGCGACGCGGCGGATGAAGGTACTGCCGTCGGGCGACACGTGGTCGAAGAACTTCTCGGCGACCATCATGTTCGCGTAGGGCTGGGCGGCCGCCCGAAGCTTCCCGTTGGCGCGCAGCTTGCCGAGTCCATGCTTGGTGCGCTCGACGTTGAGCAGGCACAGCGTCGCGCGCCGGATGGCGCCGAGGTTCCCGGCGGCGGGCATGAGGCTCGTGTGGGCACACCGCGGAGCGGCCGGGCTCGGCGGCGGCGGCGTCGTCGTCGGGCAGGTGACGCCCGCCACGCACGGGAGCGGCACGGGCACGGGCAGGGGCAGTGGCAGCGGCAGGGGGAGGGTGGAAGGCAGGAGTGCGGCGCTCGCGGGCGCGGCGGGCACGATGAGGGCGGCGGCGGTGGCGGCCACTGTGAACACGCTGCGAAGGCTGAAGGTGGTGGGCATCCGGCCGTCCTCCTGTGGTCGTCCCTGACCGGCCGTCCTGGTGACGACCGCTGGGAGGTTCATCTCTCAGCGAGGGCATCGACGGAGAGCGGAGATCGGGCTCAATCCGTCGCGAGAACCTGGACGGATGATCGGTGCGGAGCGGTCCAGCACGCTGGACGGATGATGGTGCCGAGGGATCTACGATCGGGGCGGCCGGATTCGAACCGACGATCTCGTCGCCCCAAACGACGCGCGTTACCAGGCTTCGCTACGCCCCGATGGGCACGAGTCTAGACCGCACGGACTACGCGCTCCTGCGGCCGATCAGGCACCGCTGCCATCCGGCTCGGCCTCGGCCCGAGCAGAGCCCGAGGCCTGCGCCTACAGGTCGACGCTCGTTACCTCATATCCGGGGGGCAGTCGAACGAGTTCGTCATTGCTGACGACCTCTCGACCGAACGGGGCGAGGGTCATCCCGATCATCTTCACGTTCGCGTAGGCGAGTGGCAGTCCGATGATCGTGATGGCCTGGAGGAACGCCGTGATGAGGTGCCCGAGCGCGAGCCACCATCCGCAGAAGACGAGCCAGATGATGTTGAGAAGGAAACGCAAAGGGACTCCGCAGTGGGGAGCCTCGAGTGTCCTCGAGGCTCCCGGCCGCGTCAACCCCCTGCCGGGCTGCGCTACGCCTGATACCAGGACGGGTCGGAGTCGGGTGAAACCTCGTCCACCTGCGCCGGGTGAAAAGTGGGCCACTCGGATGTCACCGGCTCGTCATCCCTGCCGTGACTTGAAAGCCTTACCGTCGTGCTAGATTAGTAAAGGCGTGAGCAAGGTCTCGTCCAAGCATCAGGTGACGATCCCCGTGCGGGTCCTGCGTGCCGCGGGATTTCGCTCGGGCGACCACGTGACGATCAGGTCCACGGGCAAGGGCCGAATCGAGATCGAACACGCCGCGGACGTGATCGCTCGCCACGCCGGGAGTCTGCCGACAGGTACGTACCCGGCGGGCCATCTCGACGAGCTGCGCGGCGAGTGGGGTCGGTAGCCCTCGATGCCGACGTCGTCATTGCGTTCTTGGACGCGAGCGACGATCAGCACGGGCGGGCCGTGGATGCTCTGCGGCAGAGACTGGCCGCCGGAGACGAGATCTATCTCTGTGCGAGCGTCTACGCCGAGGTCATTGTGCGCCCGTTGCGACGCGGAGCCGACGCGGCCGTCGACGCGTTCCTCGAGGCGATCAACGCAACGATCGTCCCCGTCGATCGAGATCTGGCTCGTCGGGCGGCCGCCCTGCGCGCGCGATACCGCTCGTTGCGACTTCCCGATGCGTTCTCGCTTGCCACGGCCATCGCGGCGGGAGCCGAGCTCATGACGTTCGACCGAGGGCTTCATCGCATCGGGCGGCGCGAACTCCGCAGCCATTAGGGACCGACGGTACCGACCGGATCGGAGCGTCCTTTCCATCAACTCCGCACCGTCGATTCCGACCAGGACTTCATGATCATCGCCGTGAGCCAGATCTGCTTCTTTGCGGGCCATGGCGAAGCGGGGATAATCGGGAGCGAGCCCCCTTAGCTCAGCTGGATAGAGCAGCGGACTTCTAATCCGCAGGTCGCAGGTTCGAATCCTGC
>JBBPZE010000093.1:0-13687 GCA_038199185.1 Solirubrobacterales bacterium | reverse complement strand
CTCCTCCTCGGCCTCCTCGAGCTCGGAGTCGTGCTGGCCATCGCACAGGATCCGGAAGTTGCCCGTCGTGCCGCCATCGGCCTGGATGGTGATCCCCGGCAGGATCTCCTCGCCCTCGTCGAAGCCCAGGCGCTCCATGTCGAAGTAGGCCAGGCCGATCCCGAACGCGGTGTGGTCGGGGTTCTCGCAATCGTGCGCGTTGAGGCCGATCTGGAAGGCCTCGAGGTTCCTGGCGACCTTGGAGACGTCGCTCACAGGCGTCAATGTAACCGCTCGCGGATGCGTCCGACGAGCTCCTCGATCGTGGGGCAGGGGATGCCGTGACGGGCGGCGGCGCGCAGGACCGCTCCGGGGATGGCATCGAGCTCGGGCTCGTGGCCGGCCGCCACGTCTCTGGCCATGGAGCTCGTGGATTCGGCATGGATCTCGGCGAGCTCGCCGATGACCTCTCCGGCGTCGACCCCGGCGCCCTCCGCGCGGGCGACGGCGGCCGCCTCCTCCACCGCTCCCTCCAGCGCCAGCCGGTGGCGCGGGTGCGATCGCACCGCCCCGATCGGCTCGCCGAAGGCGGTCGTCGTGCACGCGAGCGCGTTGAGGCGCACGAGCTTGCCCCACATGACCTCGACCTCGGAGGGGTTGACCTTCGTGGGGATCCCCGCCCCCCGCAGCAGGTGGGCCGCCGCCTGGGTGCCGGGCGTGTCGGGTGCGAGGTCGATGCGCAGGAACGGACTCGTCTGGACGATCATGCCCGGCTGCGGACGATGGGACTCGACGCGGATGACCCCGGCCGCCACCTGCGGTCCCGAGTTGCCGCCCGGCCACCGCGCGCGCAGGACCTGCAGGTGATCGAGGCCGTTGAGCAGAGGAACGACCAGCCGCGGCGAGGCGACGATCCGGCTCAGTGCCTCCGCCAGTGCCGTCGCCTTGGGCGAGACGACCAGCAGGTCCACTGGAGCGCTCAGCCGAGACACCGCCCGCACGTCGACCTGGAACTCCCCCAGCCGCACGGAACGCACGCGCAGGCCGTCGCGCGCCAGGCGAGCAGCGGTCTCCTCGCGGGCGACGACCGTCACCGGCGTGCCGGCGCGCGCCAGCGCGGCCGCGACCAGGCCGCCGACGCCGCCCGGCCCCAGGACGGCAACCGACCTCACCCGTCGGGAGCGTCGCTCTGCATGAGCCCGAACCTCGCCCCGCTCGGATCCGCGGCGATCGCCAGGTGCCCGACACCGGGCATCTCGAAGGGCGGGCCGGTGACCGCGCCGCCGAGCTCCGGCAGACGGGCGAGCGTCGCATCCCGATCCTCGACCGAGAACCACGTGAGCCAGTGGGCGGGCACGTCCGCCGGGACCTCGGCGCCCAGGGTGAAGCCGCCGGCGACTCCGCGCCCGCCGAGCTCGAAGACCGTATAGGCGAGCTCGCCGCCGACCGGGGTGGCCTGCGCGCGCCAGCCGAACGTCGCGGCGTAGAACGCCGCGGCTCCGTAGAGCGCCCTCGAGTTGAGCTCGTTCCAGCACAGCGACACGGGTTCGTCGATCTTCTCGGCGCCGCGGTGGCGGCCGGGCTGCCAGAGGCCGAAGACGGCACCTTCGGGATCGGTGCAGATCGCCATGCGGCCGAGGTCGCCCACGTCCGCCGGGGCTTGCAGGACCTGGCCGCCGCCGGCGATGATCGTCGCCGCGGTCTCGTCCGCGCCGGCGACCGAGAAGTAGGTCGTCCACGCCTGAACATCCCCCATGGGAGTCAGACCGCCGACCACCCGGCCGTCGTGGAGGAAGTTCCGATGGCCGCCGAGCTCGGGCGGGGCCGGGTCAGACGTGCTCCAGCCGAAGAGCTCTCCGTAGAAGGACTCGGCGGCCTCGGGATCGGCCGAGGCGAGGTCGACCCACGACGGGGTGCCGGGGGCAAACTCGGTCATGCCCCGATCCTCTCACGACGCGGGATCGAGGAGCACGCCCGGATTGAGAAGGCCGTCGGGATCGACCGCCGACTTCGCGGCCCGCAGCGCCGCGGCGAACGGATCGGGCCGCTGGCGGTCATACCACGGCCGGTGGTCGCGGCCGACCGCGTGGTGGTGGGTGATCGTCCCCCCGGCGGCGATGATCGCGTCGGAGGCCGCCGTCTTGACCTTCCACCACTGCTGGGCCTCCTCGCCGCGCCGCGCGGGCATCAGCACCGTGAAGTACGGCGCCGGGCCGTCCTGGTTGGCGTGCGTGAGGCGGCAGGTGATCATGCCCGGGCCGTCCAGCGCGTCGCGGGCGGCGGCCGAGACCGTCGCGCGGAAGGCGGCGAAGCGCTCCCAGGTGATCGCCGTCTCGAACGTCTCGGCCACGACGCCGAGCTGGAGCAGCATGTCGCGCAGATGCGGGGCGCGTAGGAAGGTGTCCTTCCACCCCTCCGCGGCCCCTCCGGCGGACCGAGCGTCGTCGGCCTCGCCGCCGTGCTCGACGCACAGCGCGCGAGCGCGCCCCATCGCCGCGTCGAGCGGGGCCGGGTCCTCGTCGACGCCCTCGAACCCGAGCACGAGCAGCGCGCTGCGGCCGTCCCCGGCGCCCGTGAAGCGCGCCTCGGGCGCCTCGATCAGCCGGCAGTTGCTCGGGTGCAGCCGGGCCTGGACGATCGCGCGGACGGCCTCGGCGCCGTCGTCGAAGCGCGCGAAGCGCACCGAGGCCGACAGGCGGTGCGCCGGCCGCGGCTGGACGCGCACCCACGCCTCGGTGATGACGCCGAGGATGCCCTCGGACCCCAGCAGCATCCGGTCGGGGGAGACCCCCGCGCCCGAGCCGGGGAGCCGGCGGCTCTGCCACGTCCCGGTCGGCGTGATGGCCCGGACGCTCTCGACGAGGTCGTCGATATGGGTCCACAGCGTCGCGAAGTGCCCGCCGGCGCGGGTGGCGACCCAGCCTCCGAGCGTCGAGTGCTCGAACGACTGTGGGTAGAAGCGCATGGTCATCCCGTGGCCGGCCAGCCGGCTCTCGATGCGCGGCCCGGCCGCGCCCGCCCCGATGCGGGCCGACCGCGAGACGGGGTCGAGCTCGAGCAGCTTGTCGAAGGCCCCGAGGTCGAGGGAGATGGCCGGGGCGTCGAAGCGCGGCTCGATCCCGCCGACGACGCTCGTGCCGCCCCCGTAGGGGATCACCTTGGCTCCGTCCCCGCCCGCCCATTCGAGGATCGCCTCGAGCTCGTGCTCGTCGCGTGGCCGCGCGACAACGTCAGGCGCGTGGGGGAAGGCGCCGCGCAGGCCGCCGACGACGTCGACCAGCGCCTTGCCGCGCGCGTGCGTCAGGCGGCTGTTGACATCGGTGGCGCACACCTCGGCGAGCGGCGGCGGCGCGGCGATCCGGGGCTCGGGCAGCCTCACCGCCTCGAGCGGGACCGGTTGCTCGACCTCCTGTGCGTCGAACCCGAGCTGCTCGCGCAGCAGCGGAGCCAACGCGCGCAGGTCCTCTGTGGCGGGCTGCTCGTCCTCGAACCCCCACCCCCAGTGCTTGCGCCGTCTCACGGCGCGATCCTAGGGATGGCGCCTGTGCGGAAGCCGGCTGTCGATGCGCGGCTGGGTCGCCCGCGGACCGCCGACGTGTCCGGAGCCCGGGCCGACCACCTGGGCGGCATCGCCGGCATCACCCATCACCACGCGGTGGCGCGCGATCGTGTCGCGCCAGTCCTTGGAGGCAGCGGCGGCCCCCAGCGCCACGAGCGCGAGCACGACGTGCAGCACGTCGTCGGCCACGTTGATCGGAATGAGCCCGAAGGCATCGTCGCCGCCCGCGATGCCCGCGATGGTCACCACGATGTACGCGAGGCCGAAGAGCTGGCACAGGCTCCGCGCGCGGCGGTTGTTGCCCACTCCTCCGAGCAGAAGCAGGCCGGTCGCGAGATGGACGACGTTGTGCCAGCCGTTGACCTCGAAGACGAGCAGACGGCTGCCGCCAAGATCCGAGCCCGTCGTGAACGAGGAGTCGACCACCATCCCGGCGATGCCCGCCAGGACGAGGGTGAGGCCGAGCGCACCCGCGACGACCTGCGCCGGTGCCACGGGCTGCGGCGTGAGGGGCTGGCGCGCGGGGGCGGCGGGACCGGGGCGGGCTGCGGCCATCGGCCGGATCCTGCCAGGAGC
Organism: Solirubrobacterales bacterium; assembly: GCA_038199185.1. Taxonomy (GTDB): domain Bacteria; phylum Actinomycetota; class Thermoleophilia; order Solirubrobacterales; family Solirubrobacteraceae; genus BP-464. Next base: position 9,573 of record JBBPZE010000093.1, on the reverse strand, counting down.
GGGTCGGTAACGTCACGGCGGTGTCCGACCAGCCCGCGATCCTCGCCCGCGGCCCCTGGGCCGTCGAGGACATCGTGGCGGTCTGGCACGATCAGCACTACGCCCCCGGCGATCGGCAGGTCGCGGCGGCCGACGACGCCATCGGCGCCCTGCGCGACCGCGGTTCGCCGAGCCACGACGGCGTAGCGGCCCGGCTGGTCGCCCATCGGGTGGGGGACGACGGGCGGCTGCATCTCGAGCTTCAGCCGATCCGCTGGGCGCTGCGCCTGGTGGAGGGCGACGCCTCCGACAGCGTCGCGGGGCTGTGCGTGATCCGCGACGGCGACGGTCGCTGGCTGGCCGGGCGCCGCGCGGCCTGGCTATCGTCCTGGGCCGGCCGCTGGGCGCTGGGCGCGGGGGGCGCGGTCGATCCGTTCGAGCATCCGGCCGAGACCCTGACGCGGGAGCTCAACGAGGAGTGGCAGCTGGTCCCCGAGCGTGTGCAGGTCGAGGCGCTGGTGCGCCTTCCCCATCACCTGGTCATGCTCGTCGGGCAGGCGTGGGTGCCCGCCGGGGCGCAGGTCGTCATGGACTGCGAGCACGACGCCCACGCCTGGTGGCCGCCCGACCCCGCGGACTGGCCAGACGAGGCGGATGAGCCGCTGCGGCGGATGGCCGGCCTCCTCGGGTGACCTTCCGGCGGCTCAAGCGGGCGAGCTTCGCCCACTCCATGGTCTATGCCGCGCTGCTGGCGTCCTGGGCCGCGGGCTGGCACCCGGGGGAGATGGTCTTCGGCTACGGCCATGGCATCGGCTGGTTCGTCATGTGCGGCCTGGCCGTCGCCGGCCTGCGCCGGGGGGTCATTCCCCTCTACGTGGCGGTCTGCGTGGCGGTGATCGGAGCCGTCGGGCCGTTCGTCGGCACGGCCGCGTTCGTTCATGCAGAACGCAGCTAGAACCGCGGTATCGTCCAACGAGCTCATGGCCGTGAACACGACTGTCCAGGTGACCATGCCCGCCATGGGCGAGTCGGTCACCGAGGGCACCGTCCTGGAGTGGCGCAAGCAGGAGGGCGACCGGATCGAGGCCGACGAGATCATCGTCGAGATCTCCACCGACAAGGTCGACGCGGAGGTGCCCTCTCCCGCCGGTGGGACGATCGTCAAGCTGCACGTCGCGGAGGGCGACACCGTCGAGGTGGGCCAGCTGCTGGCGGAGGTCTCCTCGAACGGCGGGGCCGGCACGCCGGAGACGGTCGGCGGCACGGCGGATGGCGCCGATGACGAGACGGAGACCATCGGCGGCGCGCCGGATGGCGCCGATGACGAGGGCCGGCCTCAGGCCGCCTCGCCGCCGGCTCAGAACGGGGACGCCGTCGCCACGCCGGTCGCCGCCCGCCTGGCCGCCACCCTGGGGGTCGACCTCTCGACGGTCCCGGGCAGCGGCCCCCGCGGGAGGATCACCAAGGCCGACGTCCTCGACGGCGGCCAGAACGGCGGCGAGAACGGCGGCGGCGCGACGCATGCCGAGCGCCATCCGCTCGAGGGCGGAGCGGGCCATGCCGAGCGCCATCCGCTCAAGGGCGGCGCGGCGATGCTCGCCCGGTACATGGACGAGAGCCGGTCGATCCCGACCGCCACCTCGTTTCGCACCATGACGGTGACGATCATGGACGCCCGCCGCCAGGAGCTCAAGCACGCCGGACAGAGGGTGTCGTTCACGCACCTGATCGCCCACGCGATCGCGCTGGCGGTGCAGCAGCAGATGCCGGTCATGGCCCATCGCTTCGAGTCCGAGGACGGCAGGCCCGTCCGGGTCGTCGACGGCCAGGTCAACCTCGGTATCGCCGTCGACGTCGAGAAGCGCGACGGCAGCCGGACGCTCATGGTCCCGGTCATCCGCGACGCCGGCACGCTGGCGTTCGCCGCCTTCAAGGCCGCCTTCGAGGACCTCATCGCCCGCGCCCGCGAGAACAAGCTGACCGCCGACGACCTCGCCGGGGCCAACATCTCGCTGACCAACCCGGGGGGGATCGGGACGGTGGCTTCGGTGCCGCGCCTGATGGTCGGCCAGGGCACGATCGTGGCCACGGGTTCGATCGCCTATCCCGTGGGCCTGGGCGGCATCGGCGACATGATCGGCGCGGAGAAGGTCATGACGATGACCTCGACCTACGATCACCGCGTCATTCAGGGCGCCGAGTCGGGCCGCTTTTTGCAGACCGTCGAGGCACTGCTGCAGGGCGAGCACGGGTTCTACGAGGGAGTGTTCTCGTCGCTGGACGTGCGGCTCGGCCCGCCGCCGGCTCCCCCGGCCCCGGCCGCCGCCGCAGCGGCCGCGCGCGACGCGCCCGCCGACGGGGCGGTCGACGAAGAGCTCTTGCAGGCCGTGCAGGCGGCCACGTCGCTGCTCAAGGCCCACCGGACCCACGGCCACCTCGCCGCGCGGCTGGACCCGCTGGGCGCCGAGCCGGAGGGCGATCCCGCCCTGGATCCCGAGCCCCTCGGCCTCACGCCCGAGCTCATGGCTCGCATTCCCGCACGGATCCTGCGCATGTACGTGCCGGGCTCCACGCTGGCCGATGCGCTGCCCCACCTCCACGAGACCTACTGCGGCACGATCGCCTACGAGATCGAGCACGTCGGCAGCCACCGCCAGCGCGTGTGGCTGCGCGAGCACATCGAGTCGGGAGCGTTTCGCAAGCCGCTGAGCACCGACGAGCAGCGGGCGCTGCTCAAGCGCCTCGTCGAGGTCGACGCCTTCGAGCGCTTCATGCACAAGGCCTACCTGGGCCAGAAGCAGTTCTCCGTCGAGGGCATCGACATGACGGTGCCGATGGTCGACGAGCTGATCCAGCTCTCCGCCGCGCACGGCGGCCGCGAGGTCGTCATCGGCATGGCCCACCGCGGTCGCCTCAACGTGCTGGCCCACAACCTCGGCCGGCCCTACGAGACGATCTTCGCCGAGTTCGAGGGGGCCTCCACGCTGGAGGCCATCACGACGATCCCGCAGGGTGGAACCGGCGACGTCAAGTACCACCATGGGGCCCAGGGCTCCTACGGGCTACCCGATGGCGAATCCATCCTCGTCAACCTCGAGTCCAACCCCTCGCACCTCGAGTACGTCCACCCGGTCGTCGTCGGTGCGACGCGCGCGGCCCAGACCACGCGGCAGGGGCCCCACGCCCACCGCGACACGTCGAGCGCCGTCCCGATCGTGCTGCACGGCGACGCGGCCTTCCCGGGCCAGGGCATCGTCGCGGAGTCCCTGAACCTCCAGGCGCTCGACGGCTACCAGGTCGGCGGCACCGTCCACCTGATCCAGAACAACCAGGTGGGGTTCACGACCGACCCGGAGGACTCGCGGTCGACCCGGTGGGCGTCCGACCTCGCCAAGGGCTACGACGTCCCGATCATCCACGTCAACGCCGACGACGTGGCCGCGTGCATCGCCGCTGTGCGGCTGGGCTTCGCCTTCCGCGAGGAGTTCGGCCACGACGTGGTGCTCGATCTGATCGGCTACCGGCGCTTCGGCCACAACGAGGCCGACGAGCCCGCCTACACCCAGCCCGAGATGTACCACGCGATCAAGAACAAGAAGCGCGTGAGCGAGATCTTCTCCGAGCAGCTCGTCGCGCAGGGGGTGATCACCGCCGACGAGGTCGCCGCGCAGCATCAGGAGGTCTGGGACCACCTCACGCGCCTGCATCAGGACCTCAAGGCGAAGATCAAGGCGGCCGACGAAGCCGGCCAGGTCGAGCAGAAGACCGGCGAGTACCAACTCGACCGCACGCCGTCGCCCGAGGTCAAGACGGCCGTGAGCACCAACCGGCTGCGCTCGCTCAACGAGGAGCTGCTGCGGGTCCCCGAGGGCTTCACGGTCCATCCCAAGCTGGTCAAGCAGCTCGATCGCCGCCGCGAGGCGCTCGGGCCCGACGGCGGCATCGACTGGGCGCACGCCGAGTCGCTGGCCTTCGCCACGCTGCTGACCGAGGGCACCCCGATCCGGCTGACCGGCCAGGACTCCGAGCGCGGCACCTTCTCCCAGCGGCACCTCGTCCTGCACGACGCCAAGACGGGTCAGACCGTCTCGCCGATCCAGAACCTGCCCGGGGCGCTCGCGCCGATGGAGCTGCACAACTCGCCGCTGTCGGAGATCGCCTGCCTGGGCTTCGAGTACGGCTACAGCGCCGAGGCGCCCGAGACGCTGGTGCTGTGGGAGGCCCAGTTCGGGGACTTCGCCAACTCGGCGCAGGTCATCATCGATCAGTTCATCGTCAGCGGCCTGGCCAAGTGGGGCCAGTCGTCGCGGCTGACGCTCCTGCTCCCCCACGGATACGAGGGCTCGGGGCCCGAGCACTCCAGCGGCCGGCTCGAGCGCTGGCTGATGCTCTGCGCCGAGGGCAACATCCGCGTGGCGAACGTCACGACCCCGGCCCAGTACTTCCACCTGCTGCGCCGCCAGGCCCGCATCGCCAAGCAGCGCCCGCTGTTTTTGATGACGCCCAAGTCGCTGCTGCGGCTGCCGCAGGCGACCAACCGCATCGAGCACCTCTCCGACACCCGGTTCTACCCCGTGCTGGGCGAGCCCCGGGTCGTCGAGGACAAGGTCGAGCGGCTGATCCTGTGCACGGGCAAGATCTACTACGACCTCGTCGGGCATCCCTTGAGGGAGGGTGCCGAGGGGCTGGCCGTCGGCCGCGTCGAGCTGCTCTACCCCTTCCCCGAGGGGCAGCTCCTCGAGCTCGTCGGGCGCTACCCGAACTTGCGCGAGGTCGTCTGGGCCCAGGAGGAGCCGCGCAACATGGGCGCCCGCGCCCACATGTCCCCGCGCCTCATGCAGATCCTGCCCGAGCACCTCGCGTTCGGCTACATAGGCCGCCCCGAGCGGGCGTCGCCGGGCGAGGGCTACCCCGCGGCCCACGTCCAGGAGCAGTCGCGCATCATCCGGACGGCGCTGGACCTCGACCTGCCCGTCACGCTGTATCCGCGCAAGACGCCGGGCGAGCGCTAGGCGCGACCCGTGACCGAGACGCGGGAGGGTCTCCGCGTGGCACGATGGGACGATCTGGACGCGATCTGAGATCACGCTGCAGCCGCGCACGCGCGGGTTCCATCTGGTCACGGGCGAGGTGATCGACGCCCTCCCCGCCCTCGCCGACGTGTCGGTCGGCCTGCTGCACCTGCACATCCTCCACACCTCCGCGTCGCTGACGCTCAACGAGAACGCGTCGCCCGACGTGCGGCGCGATCTCGAGACGTGGGTCGACGCCGCCGTGCCCGAGCAGTTTGCCTGGACCCACACGCTCGAGGGCGCCGACGACATGCCCGCGCACGTCAAGGCGTCGTTGATGGGACCCTCGCTGACGCTGCCGGTCGGCGAAGGGCGGCTGACCCTCGGCACGTGGCAGGGGATCTATCTCTGCGAGCACCGCGACCGCGGCGGCTCCCGCTCCCTGGTCGCCACGCTGTGGGGCGAAGCGCGGTCCTAGTCCGTAGTTCCCCTGTGTAGTCAGGTCTGAGGGGCTCAGGATCGCTGTGTGGCCTGGGTTTCTCGCGTTTTATCGGTTGGATAGTGTGGTCACTACTTTCCGTCCGATGGGTGCGGTACGTTCTGTTCATGGGACGCCATCCGAGGCCCTCCGGTGCGATGCACGTGGTCACTACCACCAGGCGGGTCGGGGATCGTGAGTACAACACGACGCTGCTGCGGCGCTCCTACCGCCAGGACGGCAAGGTCAAGAAGGAGACGCTGGCTAACCTCTCGCACCTACCCCCGGAGGCGATCGCGGCGTTGCGGCGGGTCCTGCGCGGCGAGACGCTGGTCGCGGCGGGCGACGCGTTTCGTCTCGAGCGTTCGCTGCCCGCCGGCCATGTGCAGGCGGCGCTGGTGATGAGCAGGCGCCTGGGTCTCGCAAGGCTGGTTGACCGCGAGCCCTCCAGGCAGCGCGATCTGTGCATGGCGATGATTCTCCAGCGCGTGATTGCGCCGGGATCAAAGCTCGCGACGGTGCGGGCGCTGGGCCAGAGCACGCTCGCCGGTGAGCTTGGTGTGGAGGGCGCCGACGAGGACGATCTGTACGCGGCGATGGACTGGCTGGGGGTGCGGCAGGCGCGGATCGAGGACCGCCTCGCGCGCCGGCACCTGACCGACGGCGAGCTGGTGCTCTATGACGTGTCCTCCTCCTACTTCGAGGGCCGCACGTGCCCGCTGGCCAGGCTCGGCTACTCGCGCGACGGCAAGCGCGGGACGCTGCAGATCACCTACGGGCTGATGTGCGACCGCGCCGGCCGACCGGTCGCCGTGGAGGTGTTCTCCGGCCAGACCCACGACAGTCAGACGCTGGGCTCTCAGATCGCAAAGCTCAAGAACCGCTTCGGACTAAAGACCGTCGTGGTCGTCTCTGACCGCGGCATGGTCAGCGCCGCGAACATGCAAATGCTCAGAGACACCGATGGTGGCGAGTGGATCACCGCGCTGAAGGCGCCGGCGATCAAGAAGCTCGCCGCCCAGAAGATCCTGGCGCCCTCCCTGTTTGACGAGATCAGCCTTGCCGAGATCACCGCGCCGGCCGACTACCCCGGCGAGCGGCTGATCGTGTGCCGCAACCCGCTGGTCGCCGCCGAGCGCACCCGCAAGCGCGAGGACCTGCTCGCCGCGACCGAGCGAGGCCTGCAGGAAATCCAGCAGCGCGTGAGCAACGCCACACTGGCGGGCGCCGACCAGATCGGCATGGCGGTCGGTCCCGCCGTCAAGCGCTACCGCATGAAAAAGCACTTCGACATCACGATCACCGACGACAGCTTTAGCTTCGCCCGCAAGACCGAGCAGATCGCAGCCGAGGCGGCCCTCGACGGCTTTTACATCCTGCGCACCAGCCTGCACGCCGACGCCATGGCCGCCGACGAGGTCGTGCGCTCCTACAAGCAGCTCGAACAGGCCGAGCGCGCCTTCAAGACACTCAAAGGCCCCGAGCTGCAGATCCGCCCGATCCACCACCACCTCGAAGACCGCGTCCGCGCCCACGTCTTTCTCTGCATGCTCGCCTACTACCTCACCTGGCACCTCAAGGCCGCCTGGGCACCACTCATCTTCAAAGACGAGCACCCGCCGACCAGCGCCGACCCCGTCGCCAAGGCCGCGCGCTCCGCCGCAGCCCAACACAAAGCGCAGACCAAGCGCACCACCAGCGACGAGCCCTGCCACAGCTACAAGACGCTGCTCACCGAGCTCGCCACCCAGGCGCGCTGCACGACCCGCGTGCCCGCCGCCGACGCGACCTACACCACGCTCACCGAGCCCACACCGCTACAAGCCCGCGCCCACCAACTCGCCGCCCAAGCGCCCGTCACTACGTAGACACCACCCAGCCACCCCAAACCGCCCAAAACCCCAGGCGACAAGCGGAATCTCTTCATCCCATCAAAGGGAACTACGGGCTAAACTTAGTTGCCGCCTCAACCGCTGGCCCTGGTTCGACCGGCGTAACGGGCCGCGTCTCGGGCCGGAGCACCGCCGTGAGCGCCGGACCGTGCTCGGCCGCCCGCGGCCCGTCTCGCAGCCAGCCGGCGAGACCGCGCGCGCGTAGCCCGGTCAACCCGCCGGGGCGAACCCGACGGCGCACCAGTAGGGCGGGCCGTCTGAGAACCGTACGTCGACAAGCCCAGCACCGTGCATCATGTCGGCGATCTGCGCGCGGGTGAATCGCTGCTCGAGCCGGGTCCCGAAGCGGTCGTAGGCATCGGTGCGCATGGTGTAGAGCGAGCGGTCCGCGTAGTACGCGAGCGGCATGTGGCGGCCGAAGGAGGCGCCTGCGGCCTGCGCCCAGCGCGCCGCGCGCGCGAGCGGGAGGTAGACCAGGAGGGCGATGGCGCTGGTCAGCACGACCTTGAGCGGGTGCGCTGTTCGCGAGATCCCGCGACGCAGCGCGTCGCTGGCCCTCCAGAGCGCCCGGTACCACGGCGGGCGGTTGTCGAAGGCGTAGTACAAGTAGAGCAGCAACGGCGCCCCCGGCTTGAGGAGGCGCGCGCACGCGGCGATGCCGGCACCAGTGTCGGGAACGTGATGCAGCACGCCCAGCGAGTAGCCGAAGTCCATGCTCGCCGCCGGCAGGCCGATGTCGCCGACGGTCCGCTGATGGAACTCGACGTTGGGCAGCTCGCCGAGGTTGCGCCGCGCGACCTCCAGCGCCCCAGCGCTGGCGTCGATGCAGTGCAGCCTGCCTACCCGCGGCGCGACCAGGCGCGCCCAACGTCCGCTGCCGCAGCCCAGGTCGAAGCCGGTCGCGCCCTCCGGCAGCCGGCTCCACGGGAACACCGCGAAGTACTGCGCGAAGAGCGCCTCGATCTCCGCCTCCGGAACCGTGCTCTGGTCGAAGGCCTGCCACTCGTCGCCAAAGCCGTCGACCGTCGCCCGATCAAGGTTCGGGTCCTGGCTCACGCGAGGCATGCTATTCGGACTACAATCGCCCGCAGCCGTGCGTGTTCTCGTGCTGTCGCCCTATCCGTACGGCACGGCCGGTGGACCCCGCTCGGGACTCGAGCTCTGGGAGCCCGTACTCAATGAGGTGGGCATCGAGTTCGAGTACCTCGTGTTCGAGAGCGACCGCCTCAACGAGATCCTGTATCTCCCTGGGCACACGCTGGCCAAGGCGACGGAGATGCTGCGGTCCTACGCTCGCACGCTCGGGCGGGCGATCGCCGCGCGCGACCACGATGCTGTCCTCGTCAGCCGCGAGGCCGCGCTGATCGGACCGGCCGTCATCGAGCGGATCGCCGCGCGCGGCGGCCGGCCCCTCCTCTATGTGCTCGACGATCCGCACTACGTGCCCTACCGCAGTCCGTCCAACGGTTTGCTCTCGTACCTGAAGTTCTTCGGCAAGGTCAAGTCGCTGTGCCGGATGAGCTCGCTCGTCCTGGCCAACTCCCCCCAGCACGCCGAGTGGGCGCGACAGCACAGCGACAACGTCTGGGAGATCCCCAGCGTGGTCGACGCCCGGCTCTACACGCCGCTCGCGCGCGAGCCGCGCGACGACACGGTGTGCGTCGGCTGGACCGGCAGTCCGACGACCGTCCCGAACCTCCAGGTCATCCGTGAACCACTGGCTCACCTCGCCCGCCGCGAGGACGTCCGCCTGCGCCTGATCGGCGCCGACGACTTCGGGCTCGATGGAGTCCCCCACGAGGGACTGCCCTGGCGCGCGGAACGCGAGGTCGAGGACGTCGGCGGCCTCGACGTCGGACTGCTTCCGCTTCCCGACACGCCGTGGACCCGCCGCAAGCTCTACCTGAAGCTCGTGCAGTACATGGCGCTGGGCATCCCCCCGGTGGCGACGCCGCTGGGCGCCAACACGACGATGATCGACGACGGCGAGAGCGGGTTGCTCGCGCGCGACGACGCCGAGTGGATCACCGCCGTCGAGCGGCTCGTCGAGGATCCCGATCTCCGGGCGCGGATGGGCGAGCGCGCCGCGGAGGTCGCGCACGCACGCTACACGCTCCAGGCCAACGCCGAGAAGATCGTGGCGGCGTTCCGCTCCGGACTGTCCTGACGTGCGGGCGCTCTACGTCTGCTACCTCTCGCTCGAGGACCCGCT
>JBBPZE010000092.1:0-29720 GCA_038199185.1 Solirubrobacterales bacterium | reverse complement strand
CTCGAGGATGCGGTCTTGCACATCCAGCTCTCGCTGCTGGTGGGCGGCGAGGCCGTGTCGGCCGCGCGCCGGTAGGCCACAGCGGCGACGCCCGCGGTCAGCAGCGCGGCCGTGCCCCCGAGCAGGAGGCCGAAGCGAGGGCCCGCGTGCTCGGCGATCGCGCCGACGATCGGTGCGCCGATCGGGGTCGAGCCGAGGAAGACCACCGAGTAGAGCGCCATCACCCGCCCGCGCATCTCCCCGGCCGCGAGCTGCAGCGAGGAGTTCACCCCGGCGGCGAACGTCACGCTCGCGGCGCCCAGCGGGACCAGCACGAGCATCTGTGCCCATTGGGTCGGCGCCGCCGCCGCCAGCAGCTGCGCGCTGCCGAACAGGGCGGCCGAGGCCACGAGTAGGCGCGAGGTCACGCTTCCCCGGAAGCCGGCGATCAGGGCGCCGCCGATGGAGCCGACGCCCATCGACGCCATCAGCGCCGCGTAGGTCGTGACCGTGCCGTGCCACGTGAAGCGGGCGAACAGCGGCAACAGGACCTGGAAGTTGAACGAGAGCGTGCCGATCACGACCATCATCGCCAGCGGGATGCGCAGCTCCGGGCGCCGCGACACCTCGGCGATCGCCGCGCGCACCTGCCCGGGCATCCGTGGCGTGCGGGCGGGTGTCAGCAGGCGCCTGCGATCCATCCCCCGCAGCGCGACGAACATCGCCGCGAACGAGAGCGAGTTGATCAGGAAGCAGGGCGCCACGCCCAGCAGCGCGATGAGGCCGCCGGCGAACATGGGCCCGGCGATGCGCGCCGTGTGGACGATCACGCTGTTGAGCGAGACCGCGTTGACGATCTTGTCGGGGCCGACGAGCTCCATGACGAACGCCTGGCGCGCCGGGTTGTCGATCGCGAGGACGGTGCCGCGGACGAGCACCAGCACGTAGACCATCCACACGGCGATGTCGCCCGAGGCGGTCAGCCCCCACAGCGCCAGCGCGGGCAGCGCCATCAGGGCCTGAGTGATCATGAGCAGGCGGCGCTTGTCGCAGCGGTCGACGTAGACCCCGCCCAGGGCGCCGAGCAGCAGGATCGGCAGGAACTGCAGGCCGGCGGTCAGGCCGACGGCCACGCCGCTGCCCGTGAGCTTGAGGACGAGCCACATCTCGGCCACCAGCTGCATCCAGTTGCCGGTGATCGAGATGACCTGCCCGGCGAAGTAGCGGCGGTAGTTGGCGACGGTCAGGGAGTCGAGCGTGCGGCGCAGCGCGACGGTCAAGTCCGCTCGCCTTCGAGGAGCTCCTCGAGGAGCACGGCCGCGCGCGCGAGCGTCGCGCGGTCCTCGGGGGCCAGCCTGCGCAGGCGCTCGGCCAGGAACGCGTCCTTGCGGGTGCGCAGCTCTCGCAGCAGCGCGGAGCCCTCGGGCGTGATTGCGATCAGGAACGAGCGCCCGTCGCCGGGATCGGCCGTCCGCAACACGAGCCCGTCGGTTTCGAGACTGGCGATCAGCCGGGTGGCGGTCGGGCGCTGGATGCGCTCGCGCGCAGCGAGCTCGCTGGGCGTCAGGGGGCCGTGGCGCTCGACGCTGGCCAGCGCGGCGGTGAGCGTCGGGCTCAGTCCTCCCCCGGCCTCCTGGCGCAGGCGCCGCGCGGTACGGGCCACCGCGAGGCGCAGATGGGCGGCCAGCGGGGGGGCGGAGGAGGAGGTTTGCATTGCTAATTAGCTTAGCAAACCATCTTTTCTACGACGGCCTCCAACCCCGGCCAGGCTCGCCCGCCACGGGCCGGGACGGCTGCTCGCTGCGCTTCTCCTCAGAGGTCGATCTCGATCTCGCCGTCCGGAGCGGTGACGCAGGTACGCACCATCTCCCCGGCCTCGCCCTCGATCTCCCCGGTTCGCAGGTCGCGCACGCGCCCGACCCGCAGTCTTCCCACGCACGTGTGGCAGATGCCCATCCGGCAGCCGAACGGCAGCATGGCACCCGCGCGCTCGCCACCGACGAGGACCGAGACGCCGGGCTCGCACGCGGCCACGCAGTCGGTGACGCGGAAGCGGACGGCCCCCCCGCCCACGTCCTCGGTGCCCTCACCGATCAGGGGTTGGAAGCGCTCGGTGTGCAGGCGCTCGGCGTCGCCCTCCAGCCCCCAGTGCTCCTCCAGCGCGTCGATCATCTCCCGGGGGCCCGAGAGAAAGGCCTCGCGCTCGCGCCAGTTCCCGATCAGCTCGTCGAGGTCGGCGGATCTGACGCGCCCCTTCTCCTTGCTGTGATGCTCGTAGAGGGTGTAGCCACCGCGGCGCTCGTGCATCGCGCGCAGGTGTGCGCCGAAGATCATGTCCTGCGCCGTGCGGGCACCGTGCAGGTGGAAGACGTCACCATCGAAGTCACGCCGGTCGAGCTCTCGCAGCATGCTCCATATCGGCGTGATCCCGCTTCCTGCGCTGATCATCAACAGCCTGTCCGGCAGCGGGTCGGGCAGCAGGAACTGGCCCTCGACCGCGCCGAGGAAGACACGGGCGCCCGGGCCCGTGCGGTCGACGAAGAACGGGGAGAGCATGCCGCCCTCGGCGCGCTTGATCGTGACGCTGATGAGGCCCTCGGGGTGCTCGGGATCGGAGGTGATGGTGTAGGCCCGCCAGTGCCGGATGCCGTTGATCTCGACGCCCAGGCGCAGGTACTGCCCCGGCTCGTGGCCGGGCCACGGGGACGAGGGGCTGATGACCACCGTGGCCGCGTCCTCGGTCTCGGGCTGCTTGCGCACGATGGTCCCGGTCATCTCGCGCGTGGACCATTCCGGGTTGACGAGCGCGATGTAGTCGTCGGCCAGCAGCGGCGTCGTCAGCGTGCGGGCCAGCCCCAGCACCCTGCGGCGCAAGGGGTGAACCTGCGGCTGCGCTGCCTTCTCGACCATCGCTGTTCCCTTCTGACTGATCCGCCGGGTCGGTGCGGGCGAGATTCTTACCAACAACGGCGAGGCGCCCGCGCTGCGACGCCGCACTCGTGCTCCGTTGCCGGTCAGGTCACGAGGTGCTCCGCGAGGAGGGGCGTGGGGTTGCGGATGCCGATGGCCCCGAGCACGCCGCCGAGCGCCACGAGCAGCGCCGCGATCCCCACCCCGACGTGAAACGCGTGCACCGATGCGGCCTCGATCGCGTCGGCAACCTGTGGGCCCACCCGCGCCGGTTCGGCGCGCGCCAGCGTCTGGCGGCGCGCCTCCGCGACCGCCACCCGGGCCGCCGGTGCGAGCTGCCGGCCGTGCAGGTTCTGATCGAGCGCCGCACTGAACTGCGCCGATACGACGGCGCCGACCCCGGCGATGGCCAGCAGCGCCGCCACGCGCGCGATCGCGTTGTTGACCCCGGACGCGATGCCGGCGTTCGAATCGTCGGCGTCGGCGAGCACGGTCGCGGTCAGCGGCGCGACGCACGCGGCCAGGCCGAGCGAGAAGATCAGCAGCGGGACGAGCAGGTCGACGACAAAGTCGGGGTGGGCGTCGACGCGCTGCAGCAGCAGTAGGCCGGCCGCGGCCAGCAGGGGCCCGCCCGCCATGAACACGCGCGGCCCGATCCGGTAGGCCAGGCGACCGACGCGCCGCGAGAGCGCGAACAGCACCAGCGAGCTGGGCATCGTCGCCAGCCCCGCCTCCAGGGCCCCGTATCCCGCGACCTGCTGGAGGAAGAGCACCAGGAAGAAGAACGTGCTGCTCAACCCGGCGTATAGCGCGAACGTCTCGAGGTTGGAGAAGGTGAAGTTGCGATGGCGGAAGAGCGCGAGCGGGAGCATGGGTTGCGGTGTCCGGCGCTCGTGGAGGACGAAGGCGGCGAGCAGGCCGAGCCCCCCGAGCCCCGGGCCCCACACCTGCGGGCTCGACCAACCGACGACGGGCTGGCGGATCAGCGCCAACACCGGACCGGCGAGTCCGAGTGCGGTGAGCGCCACGCCGGGCCAGTCGACGCGCGCGCGAGCGGTCGAACGCCCCTGCGGCGCCAGCGCCATCCGCAGCAGGACCAGCGTGAGCACGACGAACGGCACGTTAATGGCGAAGATCAGCCGCCAGGAGACCGCGTCGACGAGGTAGCCGCCGGCCAGCGGCCCGACGACCACGGCGATGCCCGACCACGCCGTCCAGGACCCGATAGCGGCACCGCGTTCGCGCGGCCCGAAGGCCGAGACGATGACCGCCAGCGCGCTGGGCGTCAGCAGCGCACCGAAGGCGCCCTGCAGCGCACGACCCGCAATCAGCACCTCCACGCTGGGCGCCGCCGCGCAGAGCGCGGAGACGATCCCGAAGCCGGCCACCCCGATGGAGAACACCCGCCGTTCGCCGAACAGGTCTCCGAGCGAGCCGCCGACGAGGATCAGCGAGCCCAGCGTGAGCAGGTACGCGTTGGAGATCCACTGCTGTGCCGCCAGCCCCCCACCGAGATCGGCGCGGATCGCCGGCAGCGCGACGTTCACGGCGGTGGCGTCGAGCGCGGCGACGAACGAGCCCATGATCGCGGCGGCGAGCGCCAGCCGCTGGCGGCGGGTGTCGATCAGGCCTCCAGGACCACCGCGAGCCCCTGCCCGACGCCGATGCAGAGGGCCGCCACGCCATAGCCCCCACCGCGGCGCCTGAGCTCCAGGGCGAGCCCGCCGAGCACGCGCACGCCCGACGCCCCGAGCGGATGGCCGATGGCGATCGCCCCTCCGTTGGGGTTGACCTTCTCGGCGTCCAGGCTCTTCCACTGCGAGAGGTCCGCCAGGCACTGCGATGCGAACGCCTCGTTGAGCTCGACGACCGAGACGTCCTCCCAGCTGATCCGAGCGCGGCGCAGGGCGATGTTGGCCGCTTCGACCGGGGCGATGCCGAAGACGTCGGGGTCGACGCCCCACGCCCCGCGGGCGACGATGCGCGCGAGGGGCTCGCGCCCGATGCTCGCGGCGCCCGCCTCGTCGGCGAGGAGCATCGCTCCGGCACCGTCGTTGAGCGTCGACGCGTTGCCGGCCGTCACCGTCCCGCCTTCGACGAAGGCGGGAGGAAGCGCGGCCAGCTTCTCCATCGTCGAGTCGGGGCGCATGCCCTCGTCGCGCGAGAGGTCGGTGCCCGGCACCGGCACCACCCAGTCGTCGTAGAAGCCCTCGGCCCACGCGCGGGCGGCGTTGCGCTGGCTGCGCAGAGCGAACGCGTCCTGCGCCTCACGCGAGATCGAGTACCGGTCGGCGAGCTTCTCGGCGCTCGCGCCGAGCGAGATCGTCCATTCCCCGGGCATCGCCGGATTGATCATCCGCCAGCCGAGCGTCGTCGAGTGCAGGGTCTCGTGGCCGCGGGGGAAGCCCTTCCCGGGCTTGAGCATCACCCACGGAGCGCGCGACATGGACTCGACGCCTCCGATCACCGTGACCGAGGCGTCGCCGGTCTCGATCTGGCGGCTCGCCTGTATGGCGGCGTCGAGGCTCGATCCGCACAGGCGATTGACGGTGACGGCGGGCACCGAGGTCGGCAGGCCGGCGAGCAGCACCGCCATCCGGCCGACGTTTCGGTTGTCCTCGCCCGCGCCGTTGGCGTCACCCCAGAGCACGTCATCGATGTCCGCGGGGTCGAGGCCGGGCGACCGGTCCGCGAGCGTCCGCAACACGTGACCGGCGAGATCGTCGGGACGAACCTCGGCCAGGGCCCCGCCGTACCGGCCGAACGGAGTGCGCACGACATCGAGGACGTAGCAGGCGCTCATCGCGCTGACGATACGCAAGGATGCAGGCCATGGACGTGGCCTACGAGAAGGGGCTCCACGAGCTGGGCGACGGGCTGTTCGCCTACCTGCAACCCGACGGGGGCTGGGGCTGGAGCAACGCGGGCCTGATCACCGCGGGCGGCACGTCGCTGCTTGTCGACACGCTCTACGGCCGCAACCTGACCCTCGAGATGCTCGACGCGATGGCGGCGGTGACGGCCGACCATCCGATCGACGCGGCCATGAACACCCACGCCAACCCCGACCACTGCTTCGGCAACGAGCTGCTGCCGACCACGACCGAGATCTACGCGTCGAAGGTCACCGCAGAGGAGATGGGCGACGTCTCTCCCGAGATGCTGGTGGCCATCAAGGCGGCCGAGCTGCCCGATGAGATGCGGGCGTTCGTGGACCACGTCTTCGGCCCGTTCGACTTCGAGGGGATCACGGTCCGGGCACCGTCACGCACGTTCGAGGGCCGCCTCGAGCTGACGATCGGCGACCGGGCGGTCTCGCTCATCGAGCTCGGGCCGGCGCACACGGGCGGCGACACGATCGTCCATGTGCCCGACGCCTCGACCGTGTTCACCGGCGACCTGCTGTTCATCGAGGGCACGCCGGTCGTGTGGGCCGACTACGACAACTGGATCGTCGCCTGCGACCGCATCCTCGAGCTGGGCGCCGACGTGCTGATTCCCGGCCACGGGCCCGTGACCGACGCCTCGGGCGTCTACGACGTCCAGCGCTACCTGCGCTACGTCCGCGAGGAGGCCCGGCTGCGCTTCGAGGCCGGGATGGACGCCGAGGCCGCCGCGGACGACATCTCGATCGCCGACTTCGCCGACTGGGGCGAGCCCGAACGTCTCGTCGCCAACGTCGGCGCGGCCTACCGAGCCTTTGATCCCACGCTTCCCGTCCTCACCCCGCCCGAGCAGCTCCTGCGCATGGCGGGCTGGCGGGCTCGCCACTGAGGCGTGGGTACCTCGGTCGGGGCGCGTCCACGGAGACCCGCCGAAGTCGCCCGATGCCGGCGGCAGTTACCAAGAACGTTGGTCCGGGTCAGGGAGCTCATCCGGACCTCGCCGGGCCACGGGCGGCGCCGGGATTCGATCCAATCGCCTCCCACACTCCGCTGGCCACCGCGCCCGCCGCGAAGTACAGGCAGGGCAGCCAGGGCGCCACGCCGAAGAGGCCGTCGGTGTCGCCGGCGTAGCGGGCGGCCCCCAGCTCGACGAGCCCAATCTCCGCGAGCGGGCCCACCACGGCCGCCGCCCCTCCGAACACGAAGGCCCGAGGCGACGGGTCCCACCACGCCCAGACGCCCGCGGCGATCGCGGCCGTCAGCACGACCGAGACCGTCGTGGGCTGCCCGCGCAACGCAGCGGTGAGCGCGTAGAGCGCGAGCACCGCCGCGGCCCCCAGCACGGCATCGGGGCGTGAGCGCGCGCGGGCGCGCGGGCGCGGCGAGCGCTGGGCCGCCCACGCGGTGGCGAGCACCGATCCCGCGACCAGGAACGGGAACCACAGCGCGCTTCTCCACAGCACCGGCACGCTCTCCCAGCGGTAGTGCGTCGTGCCCGAGGCCACATGACACGCGTCCCCGGCCAGCGCCACCCCGAAGCCGAGCGCGAAGACCAGCGCCGCGGTGGCGCCCGTGCCGAGGGCAGGCGGCGACGTCATCTCAGCGGTCCGCCCGGAACGTGTGCTCATCGGCTCCCCTCGCGTGGCTGACGCCGGTCGCCCGGGATACTCCCACGGAACGCGCGTCGTCGAATCCTGCCGAGGGGTGGCAGGAGCACCCTTGTCCAGGACGCGACCAGGCGGAGGGGCGGCTCGCGTGGCGGAGGGCGGCTCGTCGCGGGGCACCGGCGTCGGCGCGCGCGGAGGGCCTCGGAGGGATACTGCCCGGGTGGCCGAGAAGAACGTCCTGGGCGAAGACCTCGAACCGTGTGGGATCGACCCGCTCACCGGCTTCTATCGCGATGGCTGCTGCCACACGGGACTCGAGGATCGCGGGAGCCACACGATCTGCGCGGTACTGACCGATGAGTTCCTCGAGCACCAGCGCTCCATCGGCAACGACCTGAGCACCCCGGTGCCGCAGTACCGGTTCCCCGGATTGCAGCCCGGCGACCGATGGTGCGTGACCGCGCTGAACTGGCTGCGGGCCCACGAGGACGGGGCGGCCGCCTACGTGGTCCTTGCATCCACACATGAGCGAGCTCTGGAGATCGTGCCGCTCGACGCGCTGCGGGAGCACGCGGTTGACGTGCCGACTGACCCCGGACCGCTCGCCGGCTGACGCCCGGTTCCCGATCGATTTGGCGCATGTTTTCGTTCGCGCCGGCGTTACAGACCTCATGACAAGGTCTCGGAAGACCACCCGGGCGATGCTGGCCCTCGCCGCGTTGACGGCCGTCGGCACGTCCCCCGCCGCGGCGACGAGCGCCAGGGCGCGGACGGGAGCTCCCGCGGTCGAGTGCCACGACAGCACGGACGCCGCGCGGCGACTCGACTTCCCCAACGGGGCATTCGGGTACTACGCCCTACCGGCCGGCCGCCCCGCAGGGCTGGTGGTGTTCGCCCATGGCCACAGCAACTCCGCCTACAAGTGGCGGCGCAACCTGACCGACACCGCGCGCTCCCTCGGTGTCATCGCGGTCGCTATGGACTATCGCGGGCAGACGTTCCCCCACGGCGAGGCGGGGGACAGCTTCGGCTGGCGGGTGCGCGAGGGCGCCGAGGACTCGATCGCCGCCGCCAAGCTCTTCCAGCGCACCTGCCTCCGGTCCCACGGGAGGGCCGCACCCGATGCACGGCCGATCGTCATCTACGGCCCCTCCATGGGCGGCAACACGTCGGGGCTCGCCGTCGCCGCCCGGCCCAAGCGCTCCGACGGCCGTCCGCTCTTCGACTACTGGTTCGACATCGAGGGCGTTACCAACGCCGTCGAGACCTACCTGGAGGCCCGCGCGGTGGCGGGACCGCCGCTCTCCAACACCACGGGCCAGACCGCGGTCCGGGAGTTCTACGAGGAGAACGGCGACAAGGCCATCGAGGACGACCCCCGGGCCTACGCCGACCTCGCGGTGATCAACCACGCCGACGAGATCGGCGCGGCCGGCCTGAAGGGCGTCGTCATGGTCCACGGCGCCGACGACGGCACCGTCCCGTCCAACCAGACGGATGAGATGTTCGCCCGGCTGGTGCAGGAGCGCGTACCCACCGACCTGTTCATCGTCGGGCGCCACGGGCAGGGCGCTCCGGCCGGTAACACGCTCGAGGACACCTTCACGCTCACCTCCCGGATTCCCGGCTACACCCCGCCCCTCAGCGGACACGGGGACGAGAACGACCCGACCCAGCCCGTGGTCGGCGTCGGGTTCGATCGCCTGGCGAAGCTGTTCGGAGCGCGGCGCGCTCCGCGCTGCTTCCACGCGTGGGCCTACGACGACGGCGCCTACGTCACGGATCCCGAGCAGCTCACGCTGCCCGACTGCTGAGCCGCCGGTCAGATCAGACGCCGAGCTCCTCCGAGGCCATCCGCGCACCCTCGATCCGCGCCTTGATCTTCTGCATCGCGACGTCGCGCGCGAAGTCGGGCGAGCCGTGGCTCGGCTTGACGTCGCGGCTGAACGGCGAGAAGCCGCAGTCGTCGGTGGCCCCGAGGCGCTCGACGGGGATGTGCTTGGCGGCCAGCAGCAGATCGTCGCGCACCTGCTCGGGCGTCTCCACCTCGGGGCTCAGCGGGTTGATCACCCCCATGAAGCAGACCTGCGGCACGCCGTCGGCGTCCTCGCGGCTGTGCTGGCCGACGAGCTTGTAGACGTTCTCCTTGTCCTCCTCGCTCGAGCACTGGATGAGGAAGTAGCCCGCGTTGAGCGCAAACATCTTGCTCAGCAGCAGCTCGTAGGGGACCTCCTTGGAATGCACGGAGTCACAGTCGCCGCCGGGGCACGTGTGGATCCCGATGTTCCTGCGCTCCTCCGCCGAGAAGCGGTCGAGCACTCGGTTGTTGAGATCGATGAACTCCTGCAGCATGTCCTTGCCGGTCCAGGGGTTCTTCGCGTCGTTCTTGTTGGCGAGGCGGCCCTCGGTGAAATCGATCGACACCCGCTCGGCCCCCGCCGCGAAGCACTTGCGGATGTCCTTCTCGACCTCGTCGCAGACGTCGGCGAGGAACTCGTCGCGCGAGTAGCCCTCGATCTCGCCCTCCAGCGGGTACAGCAGCATCATCATCGAGGCCGAGATGACCGCCTGCTTGACGGGCCCGGTGGCGATCGCCTTGTTCTTCTCCACGAACTCGGCGGCGAACGTCTTGTAACGGAAGGGGCCGCCGGTCAGCCGTGGGAGCTGGCGATGATGGCCGTCATCGAAGATCGCGAAGTACTGGCCGTCTCCGGCGAGGTTGTCGGCCAGTCCCGTACCGGCCAGGGTGTCGGTGATCGGGTAGGTGGCAAAGCTCGACTCACGCTGCTCGCCGTCGGTGATGTAGGTCTCCCCGGTCTCCTCCAGGCGCTTGATCGAGTCCTCGGCGGCGGCGTCCTGTTCGGCCTGCAAGTCCTCGAACGTGATCTGCCCCTGATCCAGGGCCTCGTAAGCCTCCTGCAGCTTCATGGGCCTGGGCAGCGAGCCGACGATCTCGGTGGGGATGGGCATGGCTCTCTCCTCTGGTTGGCGATAGACCTGGCTCCCGCATCTAAACGCACAGGAGAGATCGCCGTCGCCCTGTCGGCATCCGATAACGTCCGGCGGACCCCGAATGCAACCGATTCGTCTGATGTGCTGGTGTCGCAGCTGCGTGAGCGGCGTGCATCTCCCAGCCTTCGCGGCGGCCTCCGGTGGGCTCTTCGCCCAGCAGGGCCTCGAGGTCGAGTTCGTCCCGTGCGTCCCCACCGGCGGGCAGGGACTTCGCGGCCATTCGGTCACGCTCGAGGCGCTGGACGCGGGGGTCGCGGACTTCGCGCTGAGCTCGGTCGCCTACCTGCTGGCCGGCCTGACCGGGGCCCGGGGAAGCCTCGGTTGCCGGTTCGCCGCGGCGTTTCACCAGCGCAACCCGATCGCCGGGCTGGTGGCCGCGGAGTCGGCCCTGCGCCGACCCGAGGACCTGGTGGGGCGCAGGACCGCGGGCCGGGACGAAAGCTGGTTCGCTCAGGAGCTGCAGGGCGCGATGGCCCACCTGGGCCTGGGGGCGCCTGTCCTCGTCAAGCCGAACGCTGCCGAATATCCCGCCGCGCTCGAACAGGGCGAGATCGAGGTGATCCCGGGCTGGATCGACATGACCGCCAGCTATGCGGGCGGCTTCCCCATCCGTCCGATACCGCTCGACATCGGCGTCTATGCGACCGGACTCGTCGCGGCCGACCGGCTCCCGCTGGAACTGGTGACGCGCATGCGCGACGCGTTGAGCGCAGGATACGAGCTTCAGCGCAGGCAACCCGAGATCGGGATCGCGGCATTCCGGAGCCGATTTCCGACCATCTCCGAGGACCACCTGCGCACGGCGTGGTCCGTGCTCGAGCCCTACGCGTTCGACGGGGTCCCACCCGGCTCCATGGAGGAGTCCCGCTGGAGGACGACCATCGACTACACCGCCGCCACGCACGCACTGTCCGTTTTCGAGGCCGAGCGGCTCTACCGCCCCGAGCTGCTCGCGACGACGGCCCCCGCCCTCGCGCCGGCATAGCTCCCGGCCCCCTACTCGTCGGCCCTTGCCAGCGCGCGCTGCCGGCGACACAGCACGCAGAGCACCCTGGCTTCCCCCCGCTCCTCGTCGTCGAGGTACTCGTGGCGGCGCTCACCGGCGAACCAGACGTGTCCGCAATCATCGCAGGGCCGCGTGTTGGGATGCGACCGGGCCGCCGGCTGGGAGGCGCCGCCCCCGTCCGTCATCGGCTCGAGGCCGCCCGCGCCGCTCCCTGGCGCGCGGAGAGGTCGCCGCTGGAGACCTTGAAGGCGATCGTGTCGAGGTAGTCGCGACGGCCGTCGCGCGTGCGCTTGGAGGCCTGCGCCGCGCTGACGGCCAGATCGGTCAGGTCCCGCGCCGCCTGCGGATCGAAGCAGCGGGACTCGAGCCACATGGTGGCGCCCTCGTCGTCGAAGCCCGCCGCGGTCCACGCCTTGGCGGCGGCGGGGAGGCCATCTCCGCGGTCGGCCAGGTCGCCGTACCGGCTCATGGTCTCAACGCTCGTCGTGGGTCCTGACCAGCTCATCGTGCAGTGCTCTCCGAAGTCGTGGCCGCCGTTGTACATCATCCTCGCGTTCGCCGCGCGGTCGCGTCGCGATCGCCGGCGGCGTCCGCTACAAGGTGCGTGCGTGGACGGTGCGAGAACGCGGTCCGATACGGCCCGAGACGTTATCGCGAGCGGCGATGGCGTAGTAGTAGGTGCGGCCGCGGCGCAGGTCGGTGACCGTCTGGGTGACCGTCGCGCCGACGGTGGTGACATAGAAGGCACAGCGGCCGTGGCAGAGGGTGTGTGCCGCCCGGAAGTCGCGCCGGGTGCGGATGGGCCGAATGGACTGCCTGATCAGGTAGCTCTGCGCGGCGGGCGGCTTCGCGTGGTCGGTCCCGGCGGTCCGGAACGCGAGCCTGATCCCGTGCGGGCCGATTGCGATCGCCTCGAGGGTGTCGACGCGGCCGGGCGTCCGCCCGTAGCGCCGGCGGCAGCGGCGCTGCTCCCCCGCGGCGCGACGGGCGATCCGTGTGAGCGCGGTGGCTCGTGCGGAGGGGAAGAGGCGGCGGGCGTGGCGTCGGCTGGCGACCGCCCGTCGCGAAACGCGACGCAGGCAGATGCGCAGCGCCCTGGCGCGGGCCGCCGTGCCGAGTTCGGGCGGCGGCCGGGATGAGACGGGCGAACTGCCACAGCCGGCTCCTCCGTCGCCCGGCTGCAGGTTGACCGGCCCCGCCGAGCCGGGGGTCTCGTCGTCGCCGATCGTGGTCGTCCGGCAGTAGCCGAGTCGCCCGTTGGCGCCATCACCCCAGCAGCGCACGTGGCCGTCGTCGAGGCGCGCGCAGGTGTGTTCGCTCCCGGCGCTGATCGCCACTGCCGTCCTACCGGACCCCAGGTCGACCGGTCCGACCGAGCCCGGGGCCTCGTCGTCCCCCACGCTGTCCGTGTTGCCATAGCCCAGCCGGCCGCCCTTGGCCAGGCCCCAGCAGCGCACAGCGCCGCGATCGAGGACCGCGCAGGTGTGGGCGTCGCCGGCGCTGATCGCCACGGCGGTGCGGCCGGTACCGAGGTTGACCGGCGCCATCCTGTCGGGCGTGGTGCCGGGCGTGTCGCCGACGTTGTTGGTGTTGCCGTAGCCGAGCTGACCGTTGAGGCCGAAACCCCAGCAGCGCACGCTGTGATCGTCGAGCAGGACGCACGTGTGATCGCGGCCCGCGCTGATCGCGACGGCCGTGTGGGCACCGAGCCTCACCGCCCCCGTCTGCTCGGGCGTGTTGGTGGGGGTGTCCCCGACGGTGCGCGTGTTGCCGTAGCCGAGCTGGCCCCTGCTGTTGCGACCCCAGCAGCGCACGCTTCCGTCGTCGAGAAGCGCGCAGGTATGCGATCCCCCCGCGCTGATCGCGACGGCCCTGCGCCCCTGCCCCAGGCTCACCGGGCCCACCGAGCCCGGGGTCTCGTCGTCCCCGACGTTGTCCGTGTTGCCATAGCCCAGCCGACCGTCCATGGGAAGCCCGCCGCCGCCGTATCCCCAACAGCGGACGCTGCCATCGTCGAGGATGGCGCACGTGTGCGCCGCGCCGGCGGTTATCGCGGTTGCGGTGCGACCGGCGCCCAGGTAAACCGCACCGACCCCACTGGGATCGGCGACGTCGTTCGTGTTGCCATAGCCGAGCCGCCCATCGCCGCCGTACCCCCAACAGCGCACGGTCGCGTCGTCGAGCAGCGCGCACGTGTGGACGTCGCCCGTGGCGATCGCCGTGGCGGTGCGCCCCGGCCCCAGGTTCACCGCTCCCGCCGAGGCCGGGGTCTCATCGTCACCGATCGTGGCGGGATTGCCGTAGCCGAGCTGCCCGCTCGCGCCATAGCCCCAACACCGCACGCCGCCGTCGAGCGGGACGGCACAGCTGTGAAAGCCCCCGGCGTCCAACCGGGCGGCCGCCGGCGCGCCCGGCTGGGAGGCCTGCTCGGCCACCGCGCCGACCGGGAGGCCGCCGACCAGCGCGCACGCTGTCGCCAGCGCGCCGGCCGCGGAACCTATGCGACGTCGGAGACCGCAGGGCACGGTGCCCAGGCTAGAGGATCCTCGTGATCAGGTAGATGACGATCAGGACCACGATGATGGTCCCGATGAGGCCGAGGCCAAGGCTGGCGATCGGTAGTACCAGTGCAGGTGACATGCCTCTGCCCTACCCGCATAGCGGCCGGGGAAGTCGCCCGGCCCTCCGGCACTGCGTCCGCCGGCCGCCACGCAGGACTCCCCACGGCCCGATGCGGTTGACTTCGGGTGACATGACCACCGTCGCCACGCCGATGGACGAGCTCGCTCTCGCCGATCTCGAAGCACTCGCCAGCGAGCTCGACGCGATCGGCGACACGGTGCGCGCGGACCTCGGCACCCGCGACGCCGCCTACATCCGGAGGCTCATCGCCACTCAGCGCAGCTTCGAAGCGGGAGGCCGCGCGCTGTTGCTGTTCGCCCGCTACCGGCCCACCTTGGCCGGCGGGACGGCTCTGCTCGCCCTGGCGAAGATCCTCGAGAACATGGAGATCGGTCACAACGTCCTGCACGGCCAGTGGGACTGGATGCGCGACCCGCGCATCCACTCGTCGACCTGGGAGTGGGATGCCGCCTCGACGGCGCGTTCGTGGAAGCGCTCGCACAACTTCCAACACCACACCTACACCAACGTCATCGGCAAGGACCGCGATCTCGGCTACTCGGCGATGCGCGTGCACCCCGACCAGCCGTGGCACCCGATCTACCTTCTGCAGCCCGTCTACGGCGTTCTCATGGCGCTGGTCTTCGAGTGGGGCATCGCGCTCTACGACATGGAGCTCGACGCCGTGCGCCGCGGCGAGAAGACGCCGGCCAGGGCCCGCGCGGAGCTG
This sequence comes from Solirubrobacterales bacterium, assembly GCA_038199185.1. GTDB lineage: Bacteria > Actinomycetota > Thermoleophilia > Solirubrobacterales > Solirubrobacteraceae > BP-464. Next base: position 14,969 of record JBBPZE010000092.1, on the reverse strand, counting down.
CGCGACTTCGCCCACAAGGCGGTGAGCCAGCTGGCGAAGGACTTCGTGGTCTTCCCCCTGCTGGCCGGCCGTCGCGGGTACCGGCGCGCCCTCGCCGGCAACCTGGCCGCGAACGTCGCGCGCAACGTCTGGGTGCACACGATCGTCTTCATGGGTCATCTCCCCGAGGGGGCGGAGTACTTCACCGAGGAGGAGTTCGAGTGCGAGACCCGTGGCGGGTGGTACGTCCGCCAGCTGCTCGGCTCGTGCAACCTCGATGGATCGCGTCTCTTTCACATCCTGGCCGGCTCCCTGTCGTTTCAGATCGAGCACCACCTCTTCCCCGACCTGCCCAGCCGCCGCTATCCGGAGCTGGCACCCCAGGTCCGCGCGGTGTGCGAGCGCTGGGGGCTGCCGTACTCCAGCGGCCGGCTCGGGCGCCAATGGCGTTCCGTCGCCCGCAAGATCCTGCGCCTGTCGCTACCCGGCGGCACGGCTCACTAGCCGCGCCCGCCGGCGGCACGGGCCTTGGCGGGGTCAGCGCACGACGAGGCGGCGAACGTTGCGCCGCCGCTTCACTCGCTCGACGTTGCCCACGGCGTCGATCCCCCGAACCCACGCGCGGTAGTGCCCGCGGGGCAGGCGCGCGTGCAGCGCGAACCTCCACCGGCTCCTGCCCTTGGCCCGCAGATAGCTGGCGTGCCGGCAGGCCACCCGCGGGCCGAACGTGCCCTTCGGGCGCAGGAACCGGCAGCGCGAGCCGACGCTGCGGCCGACCGCCACCTCGACCTCGACCAGGTGTCCGCGCCCCCGCGGTCCGCAGCCCCGGTCACGGGAGCGGCCCGCCAGCGCGAGGCCACGGCGTGTCGCTCGCTGCCGACCGCGGAACGACGACGCGGGCGCAGTGCGATCACGACAGGCGATCGTCCCACCCGATCCGGGTCCGGCCGCGCCGGCCGCCGTCGAGCCGCCACACGGCGGACTCTGCCGCGCCGCATACGCGGCGGCCGGCTCCTGGGCCTGGCTGGCGGGGGTGTTGAACGGATCGCCGGGGAAGACCTGAACCGAGCAGCCATCGGTGGGATCGACGCCCACGGAGCTGAAGTCGGCGAGGTTGCGGTTGCCCCCCTGGACGCACAGGATGCCCTGGGTGCAGATCGCCCCGTAGTGGAAGGGCTCCCTGGTGATCGTGGCGACGTCCCAGTGCTGGCCGAAGTCAGACGTCGTCGCGCCGTAGTACCGCCAGGCGTCCTTGTCATCGTTGGGGTCCGCGGAGGTCTCGGTCCCGTACCAGCCGACGACGGCCTCCCCCGGGCGCCTGCCGCCGGCGATCGCCGGGAACAGCGCCGCCTTCTGATCGAGAGGGTTGACGACGATCGGCTTGGACCACGTCGCCCCCCGGTCGCGCGACGTGAACACGTTGATCGTGTAGGGCATACCTGCCGCGAGCTTGCCGGCGGTGATCGCCCAGACGGTTCCGCCCCCGTCGAGCGCGACGAAGGAGAAGACGTTGGCCAGGCTGGCACCCGGATCGGAATACACCCTCGCACTGCGGAACACCGGCGAGCAGCCACCGTCGCTCACGGCGACGTAGAAGTTGTTGTAGGCGTCGGTGACCAGCGGGGAACCGGGCTCGGTGATCGGCACGTAGATCGTCTCGTCGCGGCCGATCGCGGGCTTGCCGACGTCGGTGCCTCCCGTGGAGAACGTGCTGAAGGCGGGGCCTCCCGGATTCAGGATCGACCCACACGGCGCGAAGCTGGAACCGCCGTCGGTCGACTTCTCGATGATCGGGACCTCGCCGACGAAGTCGTGGTAGGTCAGGTAGAGGACGTTGGCGTCCTTGGGGCTGGGGGTCAGCCACTCGCGGTCGGACTCCGGCCCGGCCTGGTCGGAGGCCAGCCCGGTCTCGCAGTTGTCGCCGAAGGTCTGGCCGAAGTCGTGGCTGCGGCAGATCGCGTTGGCGACGACCTCGAGATCGGCCGCGTAGACCGTGTGATCGGCCCCGACCTCGACCTCGCTGTCACCCCCGCCCAGCGCGGAGCCGACGGCGCGGCCCACCGAGAACGTCCGGGCTCCGTCCGCGCTGCTCCAGAAACCGACGCCCTTGCTGCCGTCGCCACCGGGCGCGGCCACATAGGCGTGGCCGTCGCCGCTCGGATCGAAGACGAAGGAGGGCTCTCCGCCGGGCAGCCCGCCCTTCGCCGGCGGGGAGCCGGGCATGGGCGCCGGGTCGGGATAGGACAGCGCGAGCGCGCTCGACGGAACCACCAGTCCCAGGAGGACGACGAGGAGCGCGAAGCCGTGGCGGGATACGGTGGTCATGGGCATCGAGACTTCCAGCTCGTGTCCCGGATCGCAAGCGCGAACCCGAGCGCGCCACCAGGGTGCATACGTCGGCGGCCGGCCGCCGAGCGTGGCGAGCCCGTCTGAAAGACTGAAAGGGTGGCGCCGCCGATGCCCTGGTCGAGGAACCGCTCCGGACGCTCGGCCGCCCATCGCCGCGGGGGCGCCGGGAGGCCGCATCCGGTCGAGAACCTCGTCCGGCGGGCGCAGTTGCTCGCGGTGCCCTCTCGCCCCCGCCGCACCCGGCAGCGCGCCCTCCGCGGCTCGCTCGCGGCGTTCGCCGTGACGGCGCTCGGCCTAGCGGCCGCGCGCCGCCGTCTGGGCGTGCCACCCTCGGTGACGCTCCCTCTCGTGTCGATGGCTCCGCTCGCGGTGGCCGCGGCCACGCCGCGCGGTCCGTTGCGCTACGCCGCCGTGGGGGCGTCGTACATGTGGGTGTTCAAAGTGAGCTGGGAGTTGCCCTACGATCAGCCCGAGCGGCTGGAGAAGCGCCTCCAGGTTCAGTACCCGATCCGCTTCGACAGCCTGATCGGAGCCGGCCAGCCACCCACGCTGCGCTTGCAGCGCCTCCTGCGCCGGCCCCCGCGTGTGACCCCGCTCGACAAGGTCGTCACCGTGGTCTACGGATCCTGGTTCGTCCCTCACCTCCTGCTCGGGTGGCTGTTGCTGCGCCACCACGAGTTCGTCCCCCGCGCCGCCGGCCGGCTCGCCGCGGCGTATCACCTCACGACGCCGTTCTACTGGCTGGTACCCACGGCACCGCCGTGGTGGGCGTCGGAGAACGAGGGGCAGATGGACGGCGAGGTGGAGCGCGTCAGGCGCCACGTGCTTCGCGAGCTGACGGGCCAGCCCAGGCAGACGCGCGAAGATCGGGAGTCGGGTGGCAACCCATGGGGATCGATGCCCTCCGATCACGTCGCCTCCGCGGCGATCACCGCGATGGGGCTCGCGGAGATCGGCCCGGTGCACGGCGCGTTGGGCTGGTGCTACGTGGCGCTGGCCAGCTTCGCCGTCGTCTACCTCGGTGAGCACTACGTGATCGACGTGATCGCCGGCCTCGGGGTGGCCGAGGCCGTCCGGCGGGGCGAGCCCCTGATCAACCCGCTGGCTCGTCGGGTTGCCCATCGGGTGGAGCGACTGGGAAGCGCGGCAGCGTGAACGAAGCTGGGTCGTGCGGAGGCGCTCGAGCAGCCCGATGGGCCTGGGTCGTCGGCGTGCGATTGAGCTCCGTGCCAGAAAGCGGACATATGTCCGATTGCGGGGTGTGGACGACCCTCGTACCGTCGCCGCCATGGGGATCAAGATCAAGGCCATGTGGTGCAACTGCTGCCAGACGCCCGTCTCGGCGCGGGGATCGACCAGCGACAACTGGATCCGCCACACCACATCGGCGGTGGCGTCGGCGATCCCAGGTGGCGCCACCCTCTTCGGCGCGAGGTCAGGCGAAGAGTGGCACTGCCCCAGGTGCGGCGGGCCGGCGCGTGAGATGCTGCGAGAGAGCGCGCCGACGGCCGCGCCGCAGTGGACGGCCGCGCCGCAGCGCATGACCGCGCCTCCCGAGACGTCCCCCCCGATGCCCGCCCGCCACGAGCTTCCCGCGCGCCGCGAGATGACTCCCGCTCTCGAGATGACTCCCGCTCTCGAGATGAGTCCCGCTCTTGAGACGAGTCCCGTTCTCGAGATGAGTCCCGTTCTCGAGATGAGTCCCGCTCTCCAACTCGTGGAGATGGCCGCGTCGTCTGAACCCGCTCCCTCTCGCGAAACGCCTCCTTCCCCCAGCGAGGAGTCCGGATCCGGAGTCGCGCAGCTGAGGACTCTGGCCGAGCTCAGGGGGATGGGGCTGCTGACCGACGAGGAGTTCGCGAACATGAAGGCCCGGATCGTCACGGAGCCTGCCCCGCCCCGTGCAGAGATCGTGGACGACAGGGCGATCCAGGCAGCCATCGCCAGGCTCGAGGCCGGCCGCCCGGCCGGCACCGTGAGCAGGCGTGAGTACGCGGAAGCCCGGCTTCAGGTCGCGCGCCAGCCGGCGATCGACACGCTCAACGCCCGCCGAGCCGCCGGCATGTTGAGCCGCCGCGAGTACGCCGACGCCCGGCTTCAGCTCCTCGAGAGCTAGTCGAGCCCAGAGGCCACCCCGCACCGGGCCCGCTCTCGGAGAGCCCGACCGCTACCCGCGCGGAGGCCTGGACGCCAGGCGCTGCCGCAGTTGCTCCAGCTTCTGCTTGTTCTTGGGATCGCTGGCGAGCCTCTTGGCCTGCTCGAGGGCCTTCCGGCCCTGGGGGCTGCGGGCGAAGCGGGCGGCGCTGCTGAGAAGTGACATCTGCTCTGTCTTATCCGCCTCGGCCCAAGCCCATGCGCCGACCTGATCGCCCGGGTGGAGACGGAGCGGGAACCCCGGTAGTCTCGCGGCGGGTCGGGGCGTGGAAAGCGCCGGGACTCCGAACAGCGCCTCGGGGACAGCGGCCGTCACGATCTGACGGGCGCTGGACCGGGCCCTACGTCCGAAAGGCGCCCCCCATGGGCCAACGCGACCCTTCCCCCTCTCTCGCCTCCTCTGCCCGTTCGCCGCGCGACGCTCCGCAGATGAGCTCTGCCACGGCGCACGGTCGTTACGGTCGATGGGCCGCTCATACCCGCAGCCGATGGAGTTCGCCATTCGCGGGCCGATCGCCCGCACGGAGCTTCCCGGCCTGTGCGAGCGTGTCTGCCTACTGCTGGAGAACAGCGTCGCCGCCGTCGCGTTCTGCGACGTCGGCGATGCCGACGTCGACGCGGTGACGGCCGACGCCCTCGCACGTCTGCAGCTCGCTGCCCGGCGCCACGGCTGTCAGGTCAGGCTGCGCCGTGCCTCGAGCGAGATGATCGAACTGCTCGCCTTCATGGGCCTGGACGACGTCCTGGCCGACTGACGCTACGACGCCAGGTGGGCCGGCAGGCCGAAGAGCGGGAAGATGGTCTCGGTGGACAGAAAGAACGTGAACTCGACGATCCGGCCCTGCCTGATCTCCAACACCTGCAGAGCCCAGGGTTCGTAGCCCTCCCCCGTCTCGCTCGGCTTGTACTGCCCGAACGCCGGTGCGCCGTTGGCGACGCCGGCCGGGACGACACGCGAGCCCCGACAGCCGGCACCCTGGCCCACCCACCAGCTCAGGATGTCGCCACGACCACTGAGCCAGAGCTCGTAGGGCGGCATCGACTGGGTGGCGTCCTCGCGGATCAGCGAGGTCAGCGCTTCCATGTCGTAGCGCTCGAACGCATCGACGTAGCGGGCGAGCAGCTCGCGGTCCGGGGCGTCGAGTGACGCCGGCGGATCCGGTGCGCCGGCGGCGCCGGTCTCGAGCGTGGCGCGTGCGCGCTGGAGCGCGCTGTTGATCGACGCGACGCTGGTGTCGAGCAGCTCGGCGACCTCGGCCGCCTTCCAATGAAGCACCTCGCACAGGATGAGCGCGGCACGCTGGCGGGGCGGTAGACGCTGGAGCGCCGCCACGAACGCGAGGCGGACGGTCTCGCGAGCGACCGCGACCTCCGCCGGATCACCGTCCGCCACCACGAGACCGTCCGGCACCGGCTCCACCCACGTGACCTCGGGGAGCATGCCGCCGATCGGGCCGTCGGGGGAGCGGGCGGGACCGAGGTCCATCGGCTGGGCGCGACGCTTTCTGCCCTGCAGCATGTCGAGGCAGACGTTCGTGGCGATCCGGTACAGCCAGGAACGCACGCCCGAGCGGCCTTCGAAGCGATCGAGGCTGCGCCACGCGCGCAGGAGGGTGTCCTGGACCGCATCCTCGGCTTCGAACGGCGAGCCGAGCATCCGGTAGCAATGCGCGGTCAGTGCGCGGCGATGCTCCTCGAGCTCTCCGAAGGCGGGCGTGTTCGTGAGCGGCGACGCCTCGATGACGGCCATGCTAGACGCCCCGCGCTGAGCAGGTCCTCACACCGTCTCCGGACACCCGATGCCGGCCAGCTCGGCGCCGTGACCCTCACCGGCCCGCGTTGCGGCAGCAGTGGGGCGTAACACGGTCAGGGCCACGACGATCGCGATCGCGACCAACCCGGCCCCGATCCAGAACGCCAGGTGGTAGCCGCTGACCAGCGCCTGGGCGCGGGATTCGCCGTCGTGGAGCAGGCTCGCGCTTCGCGATGCCGACAGGGTCGCGAGCACGGCCAGGCCCAGCGCGGCGCCAACCTGCGCTGTCGTGTTGACCAGGCCCGAGGCCAGTCCGACGTCGTCCTGGTCGGCGCCCGACATCGCCAGCGTCATCAGCGCCGGGAAGCTCAGCCCCGCACCGCTCCCGAGCACGAGCATCACCGGCAGGACGCTCGTCACGTAGTCGCCGTCCACCGGGGCGAGCGTGAACAGGGCCAGCCCCGCTAGGATCAGCACGAGTCCGGGCACGAGCGTGGCTCGGGCACCGAAGCGCATGATCAGCCGCTCGGAATAGCGCACGGACAGCGTCCCCATCGTGATCGTGGCAGGCAGGAACGCGAGTCCGATCTCCAGGGCGCCGTAACCGAGCACGCGCTGCAGGTACAACGTGCCGAGGAAGAACACCCCGAACATCCCCGAGATCGACAGCGCCTGGATCAGGTTCGCCCCCGTGACGTTGGCCGAGCGGAAGATCCGCAGCGGTATCAGGGGGTTGCGCGCGGTCGCCTCACGAGCGACGAAGGCCGCGAGCAGCACCAGCGTGAGGGCTCCCAGCCCCAGGGTCCGCCCCGCCCCCCAGCCGTAGTCCGCGGCGGGCTTGACGATCGTGTAGACGCCGAGCATCAGCGAGCTGGTGATCAGGGCCGCACCGAGCACGTCGGTGCCGCGCCCGAAGCCGATGCCCTGGTCGCGGTCGAGCAGTCGCAGAGCGAGCACGGCCGTCGCGATGGCGATCGGGACGTTGATGAAGAAGATCCAGTGCCAGTTGATCGACTCGGTCAGCACGCCGCCGGCGAGCAGGCCGACCGAGCCGCCGGCCGAGGCCACGAACGCGTAGACGCCGATCGCCTTGGCCTGCTCCCGTGGCTCCGGGAACATCGTGACGATCATGCCGAGGATGACGGCCGACGTCATCGCCCCGCCGATGCCCTGGACGAACCGGGCCGCGATCAGCACCTCCTGGCTCTGCGCCAGGCCACACGCCAGCGACGCCACGGTGAACAGCCCCAGGCCGGCCATGAATATGCGCCTGCGCCCGACGATGTCGCCGAGCCGCCCGGCCAGCAGAAGCAGGCCGCCGAACGCGATCAGGTAGGCGTTGACGACCCAGGCGAGATCCGAGGTCGAGAAGCCGAGGTCGTCCTGAACGTAGGGCAGCGCCACGTTGACGACAGTCAGGTCGAGCACGATCATCAGCATCCCCGTGCACAGCACGTAGAGGGCGATCCAGCGCGAGCGGTCCTCCTGGGCCTGCGGCTGCGGGCCTGTCGCGTGCTCGGTCATCGTGTTGAGGCGGAGCCGACGAGACCGACCGTGTGGCCCTCCGGGTCCTTGAACTGCGCGATGAGAGGACCGCCCGGCACCTGGTCGGGCCCCATCGCGCGCGAGCCACCGAGACTCTCGGCCTTGGCGAGCGCGGCTTCGACGTCGGGCACCTCGACGTAGAAGGTCACATGGCCGTCGTAGCCGTCCATTCCGCCTCCGACGCCTCCGCCGATACCGGCACCATCGGCATTGACGTTGCCCTCACGCTGCACGACCCCGTAGTTCATCGGGCCGATGGGAGCGGCGATCTCCCACCCGAACAGTTCCGAGTAGTAGCTCTGCAGCTTCTCGGCGTCCTTCCCGATGATCTCGAAATGAACCACTGGCTGTCCCATCTGACGTCTCCTGTCTGCGCCCGGTCGGGGGCGCGCTGGTGAATCGAGTCCAACCACACAGACCGCGGGTCGGGACGAAACTCATCGGGTGAAAATCCGGCTCAGCTCGAGCCGGCGACCGTGACCCGCGCACCGACGGCCTCATAGGTATCCCGGGCCCGGGCGTCGCGCGTGGCAAGCTCCGCGTCGTGCTCGACGGCGGCGAGCGCTACGAGCGCGTCATACACCGCCCCGCCGGCGATCCCGAGCCGGGCGAGCACGTCGGGCAGGCGGCCGGCGGTGTCTGATCCGAGCAGCAGCGGTTCGCCGAATCGCTCACCGAGCAACCGGGCGGCGTCGACGGGCGCCATCCGCAGGTCGCCGGGCAGTCGAGTGAGGACCGAGTAGGTCTCCGCGAGTGCGTGGCCGCTGAGGGCGACCTGCCGGCCGCCCCACCAGCGCGTCACGTCCTCATGGGAGCGGTGCGTCTGCACGAGCAACGGGATGGCGACGCTCGTATCCAGCACCAGGGGCTTCAACGTCGCGCGGAGTCGATCAGTCCGAAGACGATGTCGTCATCGATCGTCGTCTCGCCCGTGGCGACCGTGACGCCCGCTTCCGTGACGAGTCGAGCCGTCCGCCCGGTGGGCACCAGCTGCAGTCCGGCGCCATAGCGGGAGATGTCGACGGTCGAGCCGGCCGTCAGCCCGAGCGCCTCTCGGAGGGGCTTGGGGACGACGATACGCCCGGCGGAATCCAGCGAAGCTTTCACTGGGAGCAAGATACCATTCGTCTCCCATGATCCGCCACTCTCCTCGCGCTGGCGTCGTTGTAGCGGCGCAGTTGGCGGCGTGCTACTCGAACCAGCCGGGCATGACCACCGTGGCGCGACGGCTCAGGCCGAGCCCAGCCGAGACGCCTGTCGTTCAGCCGAGGCCGGAGACGCGCGCCACCGTCATGTCGCCGGGTGCGCGATGCCCGGCCCCGCTGCAGGAGTAGTTCCCGCGGGGGCCGGTGTACAGCGAGCTCACGCAGTCGCCCAGCGCCATCTGGCCGTAGGCGTCGGGGTGAAAGACCTCCTGGGACTCCCCCTGGCTGATCGTGCTCGCACTCAGGGCCCTGCCCCACTCCGACCCCGTCGCCGACGTCGGCGTCAGCGGCGAGACGGCGTCATCGGTCTTCGCGCAGAACTCGTGGCCGTCGAAGGCGTTGCGGAGCTCGAGCAGCTCGGCGCCGCGCGACGCCGCGGCGGCCCGGACCATGCTGCCGATGGCCGGCGCGGCGACGTCGTGGCCCCAGTTGAGATCGGCGTCATAGAACGGGCACCCGTACGTCGTACGGTCCGGTCCGTCCTGCGGGTAGCGCGCGTCGGCCGCGCGCGGGAGGACGATGGGATAGGTCTGCAACACCAGGCGATATCCGTCGTCGAGGTAGCCGGCCTGGCGCATGACGGCCCGAACCTCATCGATGGCCTTCTCGACCTTGGCCTGCGCCTGCGCGAGCTCGGAGTCCGAGATGCGATAGGCCTGGGTCTGGCTGCATGGGGCCGATCGCGACTCATAGGCGGTGAAGCACGCGCTGACGATCGAGGAGAAGCCCAGATCGTTGCCGCCGATCGACACGACGATCATCCGCACGCGGTTGGCCTGGGCTATCGGCAGGAGCTGATCGGCCTGCGACGGCTCGCCGTGACGGGTCGTCCCCCCGTTGGCCGAGCGGTAGAGGTCGCTGCTGACCCCGCCCGAGCACGAGATGTTGATCCGCCGGTCGACCGCCAGTTGGGCGGAACGCACCTCCGCGACGTCGGAGCGGTGGCAGCCGTCCGCGGCGGTTCCGTCGACGTAGACCTTGCTCTCGTCATAGGCCGTGCACAGGCCGGCCGTGAAGACGCACGCCCGGTCCGTGCCGTCCCGGCTTCCGGCGTCGTTGATGCTGTTGCCCAGCCAGCGTCCACCCTCGCCGGAGATGTAGGAGTCGCCCATCGAGACGACCGCCGTCGGAGGCGGCGCGGCGACAGCGGCGCCCGTTCCCGACAGGGCCATCAGGGCCAGCAGGCCCGCGGTACGGATCCGAAGAATGAACGCCATGGTTCATCAATGGTACCCCGAAATCCCGCGTCTCATGCCGATAGGGAAGAAACCCGATGCAGGCGGCGTCATCAGTGGGTGACCCCGGACGAAGGAGCCGCTTTGCGAACCGAACGCCTCATCGCCGTCGCCCCCATCGTCGCCGCGCTCGCCCTGTCGGCCTGCGGCGGCTCGAACGACTCGAGCGGCTCTGGAAGCGCCGCCGCTCCCAGTGCCACGAGCGGCTCCGCCGCCTCGCCTGCCGGGGCGGTCAGCGTCAAGGAGACCGAGTACAAGCTCAACCCGGCCGACGGGACCGTGACGCTCAAGGGCGGCATCGCGACCATCGAGGTCTCCAATGACGGCAAGATCGTTCATTCGCTGGCGCTGGAGAAAGCCGGACCCGGCGGCAAGGACGTGGAGTCGAAGACCATCCAGCCCGGGGCCTCGACAACGCTGAAGCTCAAGCTCAAGCCCGGCACCTATGAGTGGTACTGCCCGATCGATGGCCACAAGAAGCTGGGCATGGTCGGAAAGATCACGGTCAAGGGCTAACCGAGCGAGCGATCAGCTCGCTGTAGGCCGCGGCACCCTTCGGCCTGAGGTGAATCCCGTCGTAGGTCTCCTCGACCTGTGCCGTGTTGCGCCAGTTGACCAGGGTCGCCTGCGGCCAGTCCCTGACCGCCTGAGCCAGCTCGTCGTTGACCTCGCTCTGCCAGGAACGGGGAACCACGACGTTGACGAGATAGACATGCTGCACACCGGCGAGCGCCGTGCGCAGCCGGACGAGCTCGGCGGAGTACACCGGTCCGTTGTTGCCCATGTGGGGGCGGCGGATCGCTGACTTCATCCGGCCTGGTCGGGCGCGTAGGTCCGGACACCTCGCCGACGCTCTCCTGGGAACTCGGGTTCGTCCCGCTCATGACAGCTTTGCGCGACCGTATCTCACAGGTCAGACACGTACCGTCCGTGGGGATCCGGTGGCCGGGGACACGAGCGTGTGGTCGGCCATGGCATCGCGATTGCGACACACTGCGCCGCATGGCCGACCACACGCTCGTCAACCTCAAGCAGGACGTCAAGGACATGGCTGCGGAGTTCGGCATGCCGCCCGGTATGGAGGCGCGCTTCGCCCGCGGCGAGCTCCAGATGGGAGCGATCGGGATGATGTACCTCGAGCTCACGCCGAACACGCGCATACCGTTCGGCCACCGCCACGGGGAGGGCGAGGAGGAGGTCTACGTCGTCGTGGGCGGCACCGCGCGCCTGAAGGTCGATGACGAGGTGCTCGAGCTCGGTCAGTGGGATGCGGTGCGCGTGCCCGGCGAGGCCATGCGCAACCTCGAGGGCGGCGCCGACGGAGCGGTGGTGCTCGCCTTCGGCCACAAGACCGAGGGCCCCGAGACCGAGATGGTGCCCGACTGGTGGAAGGACTGAGATGCGGGAGGAGCGCCTCGAACGCATTGGGGCGAGGACCTTCACGCCGGTCTGAGCCGGCGACGGGGAGCGGCCCGACTACCGTGGGGGTATGCGATGGACGCGCTCGTCCTGGGTTCTGCCGATGCTCGTCGCGCTGTGCGCCGCGTCGGCCGCCCGCGCCGACGGAGGCCAGCCGCTCTCGGTTCCGACCAGCGTTCTCGAGGCATCTCTGAACTGCCCGGCAAGCATCGTCGGAGCCGCGCGCGCCCCGGTGCTGCTCATCCCGGGCACCAACCTCGAACCCGGGGCCAACTACGACTGGAACTACGAGCGGGCGCTGACGGCGGCGAGGATCCCGTGGTGCACGGTCACGCTCCCGCGCTTCGCTACAGGAGACATCCAGGTAGCGGCCGAGTACGTGGTCGCCGCGCTGCGGCGCATGCACGATCAGGCCGGCCGCCGTGTCTCGGTCATCGGGTTCTCCCAGGGCGGCATGGTCGGACGCTGGGCGCTGAAGTACTGGCCTGACACGCGCGGGATGATCGACGATCTCGTCGGACTGGCGCCCTCCAATCACGGCACCACGAGCAGCCGCGTCGCATGCGTTACGACGTACTGCCCGCCGGCCTTTCTGCAGCAGAGCCATGACTCGAAGTTCGTCGCCGCCCTCAACACCGGGCCCGAGACGTGGCCCGGGATCGACTACACGGTTGTCTACACCCACGCCGACGAGATCGTCACACCCAATGCCGACGCGAAGACCGGATCGTCCTCCCTGCGCACCGGCGCGGGCGGGATTAGCGATGTCGCCGTCCAGGACATCTGCCCGCTGCTCAGCCCGGACCATCTCGCGCTCGGCAGCTTCGACCCCGTCGGATGGGCGCTTGCCGTCGACGCGCTCGGACACGACGGCCCGGCCGATCCCGCGCGCATCGATCGCGGGGTCTGCACGCAGGGCTTTATGCCCGGGGTCCGCCTGGCGACCTTTCCCGTCGACTACGCGCGTTACACCGCGACGATTGCGCAAGCGCTTGCGCAGTCCGAGGAAGTGCGCACCGAACCGGCGCTGAGGTGCTACGTCACCGCGACCTGTCCGGCCGTGCACGGCTCGGGCCCCCCGCCCACAGCGAAGCCGACACGGCCTTGCGCCCGCCGGAGCTTCACGATCCGCCTCGACAGGCGACTGCGCCACGCGAGCGCGAGGATTGGCGGCCGCCGCGTGCGCGTCCGCCGCGTGCACGGCCGCCTCATCGCGCACATCGACCTTCGCGGGCGCCGCAACGGACCCGTGAACCTCGTGATCCGCGGCGTGACACGCCAGGGCCGGTACACGAAGCGGATCAGGCCCTACCGCGTCTGCGCCGACCGATGAGTTCCGGGGCGTCGGCCTGTCTCAACAGCCATCCACATCCTGAGGAGGAGCCGACATGGTCGAGACCGCGTAGGGCCGGAAGCGAGCGACGCCCTCGCGGCGGCGGCCCTCAGCGGGTGCGGGCGCTGACGGTCGGCGAGCGAGGCCCCAGGCGCCTGGAGACGTTGTCGCGAGCGGCGATCGCGTAGTAGTAGACGCGCCGGCCCTGCAGGTCGGTGACGGTCTGGACGATGGTGGCTCCGACCCTGGTCACGTCGAACGCGCAGTTGCCGGCGCACAGTGAGTGGGCGACGCGGAAATCGCGGGACGTGCGGATCGGACGCGTCGACTGCTTGATGACATAGCTCCGCGCCGCGGGAGGCAGTGAGTGGTCGGTCCCGGCGGCTCCGAAGGTGAGCGTGATCGCGTGGACGCCGGTTGCCCGTGCGTCAGGGACGCTGACACGGCCGGGGGTGCGTCCGTAGCGACGCAGGCAGCGATCACGGGCGCGTCTGGCGCGGTGCTCGATCCGGCGCATCGCGATGGCCCGTGCCGTGGCCGGCAGCTGGCGCGCGCGATGGCGCCGGCGGCGGGCCTGGCGTGACACCCGGCGCAGGCATGTGCGCAGGGCGGCGGCGCGTGCGTGCTGGGCGGCCGAGGCGGCGGCCGTGCCGTCGGGAGCCGGTGGTGGCAATGCCGGCGGGGGCAGAGCCGGCATGCTCAACCCAGGACCGGCATCGGCCGCTCCTCCGGGGGCGGTCGTGGGCGCCGGACCCGGCGGCGCGGGCGGACAGCCCACGCCCCCATCGCCGGGCTGGAGGTTGACCGGGCCCGCCGCGGCCGGGGGCTCGTCATCTCCGACCGTCGTCGTGTTGCAATACCCCAGTCGGCCGGCCGCGCCAGAACCCCAGCACCGCACGTGGCCGTCATCGAGCCGCGCGCAGGTGTGGTCCTGCCCGGCGCTGATCGCCACGGCGGTGCGCCCGGAGCCGAGGTCTACAGGGCCGACCATGGCTGGCGTCGTCGCCGGAGCGTCGCCGACGTTGCTGGTAGTGCCGTAGCCCAGCTGGCCGCTCGCGCCGAGGCCCCAGCAGCGCACGCTGCCGCCGGCGAGAATCGCGCAGGTATGAGAGCCACCGGCGCTGATCGCGACCGCCTTCAGCCCTCCGAGCGGGACCGGTCCCACCTTGTCCGGCGTCGTGGTCGGAGTGTTGCCGACGTTGGCCGTACTGCCGTAACCCAACTGCCCACTCGCTCCCAAGCCCCAGCAGCGCACGGTGCCGTCGTCGAGAATCGCGCACGTGTGAGCGCCGCCGGCGCTGATCGCCCTCGCGTGCGCCCCGGTCCGAGATTGACGGGCCCCACCTTGTCCGGCGTCGTGGTCGAAGTGTTCCCGACGTTGGTGGTGGTGCCATAGCCCAGCTGGCCGCTGAGATTTCGTCCCCAGCAGCGCACACTGTAATCGGCGATGAGCGCGCACGTGTGCGAGCCGCCGGCGCTGATCGCCACCGCGAGTCCACCGAGCGGGACCGGCCCGACCGACGCAGGCGTCTCATCGTCGCCGATGGTGCGGTTGTTGCCGTAGCCCAGCCGGCCGTCGGGAGTCACACTCGCGTTTGCCGCCGTGCCGCCGAAGCCCCAGCAGAGCACGCTGCCATCGACGAGAATCGCGCACGTGTGGGATGCCCCGGCGCTGATCGCCTTTGCCTGCCCCCCTAGCTCGACGGGCCCCACCGATGCCGGGAGCTCGTTGTCGCCGATGTTGGCGGTGTTGTTGTAGCCCAGCCGCCCGTCGCCGCCAAAGCCCCAGCAGCGAACCGTGCCATCGACCATGAGCGCACAGGTATGCGCGGTGCCCGCCGAGATGGCCGAGACGTCCGCTCCATTCAGGGCCACGGGTCCCACCGATGCCGGAGTCTCGTCATCTCCGATGGTGGCAGTGTTTCCATACCCCAGCTGACCGTCGACCCCGAAGCCCCAGCATCGCACTGCTCCTGCCGGCAGCACCGCGCAGCTGT
>JBBPZE010000091.1:0-9425 GCA_038199185.1 Solirubrobacterales bacterium | reverse complement strand
TCACAAGATCCTGTGAATTCCGGTCGCCGGGACGTCCGCCGTCCGAGCTGCCCGGCCCGGGCAATGAGCCAGTAACCAGCACCCTCCGCTCCCGAGTTCCCTGGGAATCTCGGCCCCCATGGGCCCCGGTCCCAGTGGCTTCGCTTGCTCACAACCTGCTGATTTGCGGGACCTTTATGGGCGATACTGGGCTCGAACCAGTGACCTCCGCCTTGTCGAGGCGGCGCTCTCCCAGCTGAGCTAATCGCCCCGGGAGACGGCAAGAGTACCAACGGCATCCGGGGCCTTGTCCGGTAGCAAGTGACGCTCGAGGAAGTCGAGCTGGTCGGCGATCGCCTGGTCGAACTGAGGCCCGCGATAGATGTCGAAGTGCCCTCCGGGATAGCGCCTCACCTCGCTTCGCGGCGCCCGCTCGGCGGCGTCCTGCGCGAAGGCGGCCGGCGTGATCACGTCATCCTCGGCGATCGCGTAGAGGATCGGACAGGCGATCTGATCAGCACGACGGCCGGGCCTGTACAGGCCCACACGCAGCACGATCCGCGCCGCGGCCTCATTACGCCAGCTGGAGGCCGGAGGGTCGATGGCGTGAAAGCCGGGTTCGGCATCGGGCGAGGTCATGACGGCGAGCGAGCCGGGAGGCCCGACGGAGGGCAGCATCCGCGGCGGTCGGCCGAGCAGCGCCCCGACCTGGTCGCGCAGCCCTGCCGCGGTCAGCTTCATGGCGAGCTTCAGCCCCAGGCTCGGCAGGTTGCGCACGCCGTCGGCAAACGGGACCTGCGCGATCACAGCCGCGATGCGGTGGTCGCGTGAGGCGAGGTGCTGGACGTGACCCCCAGAGAACGAGGAGCCCCAGAGCCCGAGGCGGTCGGCATCGACGAACGAAAGTGAGCGTGCGAACGCCACGGCCGCCGTCCAGTCCTCGAGCTGGCGCCCGATGTCGAGCAACTGGCGGGGCTGTCCCTGGCTCGATCCGAAGTGGCGGTAGTCGAAGACGACCGCGGCCATGCCGGCCTGCGCGAAGCGCTCGGCGTAGGCGTCGAGGCACTGCTCGCGAACACCGGTCCAGCCGTGGGCGAGGACCACGCAGGGAAACGGGCCCGTTCCCCGGGGCCGGTAGACCCACGCCGCGCACCGCCACCCGCCGGAGTCGAAGGTCTCATCCGTGCGGTCGAACCCGTTCATTCGGTCGATCCTAGGGCCGCATCAAAACAAGCAACTAACCTGCCCGCGAGCACCCCGGCGTCGTGGCGGAGTGGTTACGCAGCGGCCTGCAAAGCCGTTTACACCGGTTCGATTCCGGTCGACGCCTCTCCGGAAAGGCCCTGCTACAGCGGGGCCTATCTCGTTTCGGGGCCGGTCGTTGCGCGCGCACCGTGTCCCGGTTGTGTCCCGAGAGCACGGGGCTTGCGGTCCACACGGATCCGAACCACGCCGAGATCGGCGCCTGTCGTCGAGGGGGGCTTCTGCCCGGCTCTGTCACGTTGTGTCGATCGCCGAGCGTGGTGGCGCGCCGGGGTCGGCCCACGGGTCGGGCGCCTCGCCCGGGTCCCGGCCGGGACCTCCGAACGGCGGCGGGTCGCTGACCGGCATGACGGGAGCAGCGCCTTCAGTTGTCTCGTCGCGCAGTTTGGGCGCCTTGGCTTGCCACGCCTTGAGGCTCTGAACCAGGTCGCGATAGAAGTCGAAGGTCTGCACGCGGGTCTCGCGGACGAACGACCCCTCGGCCTTGCCTCGCTTCCGCCCCATCGCCCGCCCGAGCGTGAGCGTGAAGGCTTTGGGCTCCCGCTTGGGGTCCTGCGGATGGAGGAGGAGGTCCGGGTTCTCGCGCACGTTTTTCAGTAGCTCGCTGGTCGTCTGGCGGACGTTGAGGAACGCCGCCTCGACGCGCAGGTCGTCCGGCGCGTCGGCGAGCTGGCGCAGCATCCAGGTGATCCGCGGCTTGGCTCGGCCTTCGCGCGGCGCCTCAACCGTGACGCCGGTCAGCGTGCGGCAGGCTCGGAGGTCGGCCTGAATCGTCAGGTCGCCAACCGCGTCGGGCACGCGCACGGTCGCTTCGAGCACACCGTCGGCCGCTAGCCGCTTGACGTGGTTGTCGAGCATGGCGGGGGTGTCGAGCTTTCGTGGTCGCGGCGAGGTCACCGTCCGGCCGAGGTCCTGCGAGAGGCCCATGCAGAGGTACTGCGTGAACTGCTCCCACCGCTCGGCGACCTCGGCGACCTCCGGCATGTTCGCGCGCAAGGTCCCGTCGTTGGCGGCGCTCCGGACGCTCACCCACTTATCGCCCATGTCCTCAAAGCCACCCGCGCCGGACGCTTGGGAATCGAAGTACGCAATCAGCTCGCCGAGGATCCACGCCTGGTCCGGGTCGCTGATCCCGCGATAGCGGTGCTGGACGATCGCCTCGGTGATGATCCGCCACCAGGAGAAGTGCCAGAGCCCGCGCTTGCCCACCTTGCGCTTGTCGACCAAGACCGGGGACTCTCCCGAGTTGGTCGTGATCTGGTTGGAGATCGTCAGCACGCCGTCGAAGCCGTTGGCGCGCGCAACGTCCATGTAGCAGCTCACCTGGTCGTCCTTGAGCGGCACCTTGCCGGTCTTGACCTCGACGAGGCAAGTCCACGTCTTCTTGCCGCGCTCGCAGACGATGGCGCCGTCGGGAATGACCGTCCGGCCGTCGCCGTCCTTGAACCGAACCTCCGTGTAGGTCTCGATGGTGGGGGCCTTCGGCGCGCCCAGCTCCCTGAGCAGGCCGTGGCCGAACTCCGGCACGGCGCGCATGACCGCGAGCAGGGTCGACGTCGCTCGCCGCTCCTGTTCCTCTTGGCCCTTGATACCGACGGTAGGGATTAGTCGGGCGGGATGCCATTCGTCGCGGGGTCTGCTTCCGGTGCTGGACACCCCGCGACCATAACCGGGGAGGTGAAGCGCTGCCAAGTGCCCGCCTCGTGCCCGCCGGGGCGCCGCAACACAGCGGCGACGCGGGGTACGACGCCGGCGAAGGTCAGCGCTCCGGCCTACACGGCCATCACCGCGGATTCCTTTTCGCGGCGGTCGTCGCCCGTGAGGCTGGGCACGTGCACAACTGCGGCGGCGTTTGCCACGAGCGCGTCGGAGTCGGCTCCCGCATGGGCGCGTTCCCCGGGGTCCCTCACCCCACGGGCTCGCCATCGACGAAGACCGAGGCCCTCTCGTCGAAGAACGCGAGCCGGTCGCGGATGTCGGCGACACCCTCCCTCGGCTCGGGGTAGTACCAGACGAGATCGGTGTGCTCGCCACTCGGCGTGACCACGCTGTGGTAGGAAGCCTCGCCCTTCCACGGGCACGTGGTGTGCGTGTCGCTCTCGCGCAGCACATCCCCCCGCACGTCGTGTGCCGGCAGGTAGTAGCGGGTGGGCAGGCCGGCCTCGCGCAACGCAATGGCGTCGTCGCTCTCGGCGACCACCTCGCCGTCGATCTCGACGCGAATTCGCGAGCCGGCGGGGGCGGTGGTGATCTCGTGCGCAGACATGCGTTCGACACTACTGGCGAGCCGACAAAGCCGCCCGGAGGCCCCTCGGACGCCGGGTATACTCGCCCTCGCTCGCGGCTGTAGCTCAGTTGGCTAGAGCGTCTGCTTGCCATGCAGAAGGTCGAGGGTTCGAGTCCCTTCAGCCGCTTACGAAGAAAGGCCCGCAAATGCGGGCCTGTTTGCCTGTTTTGTTCCTGTGCCGAGTTCGCGGGCCCCAATAGGCCGAGTGGGTACCACCAGTGGGTACCAAACCCGGGACCCTTCAGATTGGTCGACGCTGGTCAGCGAGCCAGCGCTCGAGGTCCGAGCGGAGGAACCGGATGCGCTGGTTGAGCTCGTGGTCGATCTCCAGGAAGCGCTCGGCGTCTTTGCCGTGGTGGATGAGCCAGCGGTCCTGCGCGGACTTCGCGCGCTCGTGCTCGGTGCTGGCGTCCTGCCGACGGTGCTGGACGCGGTCGAGGGTGTCGCGGTTGTGCCGCAGGTGGTCTCTGAGGTCGGCGCGCTCGCGGAAGCGAAACACGCTGAGGTCGGCGCGCTTCTCGTTGTTGGCGCCGCCTCGCGCGCGCGGGATCCCTCAAGCGCCTTGCGAGCGATCTGTTCCTGCTTGGCGAGCCGGTCGACCGCGGGCGGCGGGCCCGCCATGATGAGGCGTTCGCGCAACCGGTCGCGCTGCGCGCCGAGCTCCTGCTCGTCGATCTCGGCGAGGCTGTCTGTGGCGAGCTGCTGCGCACGGCTGCGGCCCATGACGCGCTGCAGTCCGGCGGCGAGCGGGGCGGGCATCGGCGCTTGGTCAGGGTCAAGGCCGAGGTCGCCGCGTGCGATGTAGAAGCGCGCCTCCTCACGATGTCTGCTTTCTTGCAGTTCCAGTGCCGCACGCGCCGACTGGGGCTTCGACGTTCATGCACCCAGCGTGGAGTGGCTGCGATCGCGGTTCCGACCGCGCGCGTTTTCGCTCACCGCAGTGGCCGCCGCTCGACGGTCCGGACCAGCAGTTCGACCTCATCTACGCCTTCTCGGTGTTCACGCATCTTCTCGACTCGTGGAGTGCGTCGCTCATCGAGTTGCATCGTCTCCTCAAGGACGACGGCGTCCTTGCCGTCACCGTCTTCGGGCCCGGGCACGAGGCCTTCGGCGAGGAGCCGATCGGCGACGACGTCACGGGAATGGACGTGCTCATCCGTCCAACTCGTGGGACATCGGGGGCCCGCTCATCGTGCATGCCGAGTGGTGGCTGCGCGCGCACTGGGGCCGCGCCTTCGAGATCCTGGACGTCCAGCCGGGCGATCCAGCCGGCCCGCCCCCGCTGTTCGGACAGGGCCCGGTCCTCATGCGCAAGCGTCCCGGCCGCCATACCGTCGAGGACGTCGAGCGCCCCGAGCCCGGAGAAGTTCGCGAGATCGAGGCGCTCAGGGCGAACGTCCCTCGCACCGCCGCGGGGTCGCCGCAAAGCAGGTGCTCTACGAAACGAGCCTCAGCTGGCGAATGCCCACCCCGCTGCGCCAGGCGGCCGCCGTCGGACGAAAGCTGCGCGCCCGCAGGCAAGGCTGAGCTGCGAACCCTGACACGCCGAACGTCCCGTTTGCCTGCCCATAGGCAGGTGATTTGGACGTTCGGCGTGCCCGGGCCTCGGGCGCCGGCCCTTTCGCCGATCGCTGCGCGATCTCGCCAGGCAGGTGGCGCGCATCAGGCCCTCGTGCCCTCCTCGCGCATCCGGGGGCGCCCTTGGCGAGCTCCTCAACGAGCTCCGCGCAGAAAGCCGGCAGATCGCATTGCTTCATCGATCGCATCCCAGGCGCGATCCGTTGCCGATCGAGGGGCGTGCTCGAGCGTCTGCACGAGTCGTGCCTTTCTAGGCTGGGTCGACGCCCAGCATGCGCCCGCCAGCTGACCGGCTACCCCCGCACCGAGTTCCGCCTCCGCCCACGTAAACGCCGCTTTGGCGGCCCCAAGCGCGGGGGGCGAGATCAGAGCGCGACCTCGCGGTGCTCAGGTGTGGGCAAGCACGCGCCCTTCGCGCTTCGCACATTCGACGACCGTGCCCCGCACCTTCGACCACGTAGCGGCGCGCTCGGCTGAGAAGACCACGATGTCGATCGGGCAGTCCAGGTTGCCCAGCGTGCGGCGGAGTCAGCAAGATTTCGGAGCCGGCCGGGACCGCTTCCTCGAGCCGGCGGGTGATCTCGTCGATGACCTCTGCTTGCGTCACGCTCTGAACGGTACCCCGGCGTTCGGGCGTGTTCCACAGCCTCAGGCGAAGAGAGGCTCTGCCGCTGGGCGGAGGCGGGCTGGAACGCTCCGGCGAGGAGGCTGGCGCGGCCTCCTGGCTCTTGTGATGCAGGTGGCCTGACCAACGCCGAGATCGCCGGACGGTTCACCGTGAGCCCCGAGACCGTCAAGACCCACGTCGCCCACGTACTCGCCAAGCTCGACGCCCGCGACCGCACCCAGGCGGTCATCCGCGCCTACCACAGCGGGTTCATCAGCCCACACGACACGTAGCCAGCGTCGCAGCGGCCGCGTGGTCAGGCGGGGGCACGGCGGCCGCGAAGCAGGCCCGCGGCGAGCGCGATCACCCCGGCAACCTCGGCGGCGATGGCAATGGCGATCGGGGTGCGCAGGCTCTGCTCGGTGTACTCGAAGATCCCGCTGCTCGTGAAGGACAGCGCGACCGACACGAGCGATCCGAGGCACAGCCCGATACCGCCGATGGCCGCAAGGACACGCATGCGTGGGACCGTGAGCATGGCCACGATCACGCCGGCGCCGACGGCGTTGAGAGCGAAGAGCGTCCCGATCGTGGGAACGTCTCGGATGAAGTCGGCGTACTGCTGCAGGTGTACCGCGCCGACCACGAGGATCAGCACGGCCGCGAGCCGGCGCGTTCCGGCGTGCGCAGACATGGTCAGGCGACGACCTTGACGGTCGCCTTCATGAACGGATGCAGTTCACAGAAGTAGTCATAGGTGCCGGCCTTGGCCAGCGTGACCGTCTTGCCCTCACCCTTGCGCAGGATGCCGGTGTCGAACACCTTGTCGGCGGTGGCGGTGGCGGTATGCGGCGAGGCGTCGTGGTTGACGAAGGTCAGCTTGGTGCCGGCCTTGACCTCGACGGTGTTGGGCATGAACTTGAAGTCACTGATGACGATCTGGTGAGCGCCGGTCACCGGCTGCGCAGATCCACCGGCCGAGGCGGGCTTGTCCGCACCCCCGAACACCACGACGGCAGCGGTGACGACGGCCAGGCCTATGCCCAGGGCGACCAGCAGCCGCTCGAATGTCGTGTTGCGCTTCACAACACGATGTACGCGTCCCGGGTGCCGCCCGATCAATCGCCAGTCCCGATACTGCCTGGCAATGGGCAGCGGGGCACCGACCGAGGGCGAACTATGGACGCGCGAGCAGCTCGCCGCGCTGCTGGCCCGGAGGTTTCATCCCTCCGCGATCGCGAGCTTCCTCGCCGAATCCCAGCGCCGTGCCAATCGCGTTCGCCGCGAGCGACCGGCCCTGGCCCGGCGAGAGGCGTCCTTCGTGGCGGCGGGCGCCGCCGGGTGGGGCGGGCTGGCGCTGCTTGGAGTCGAGCCGTTTCGCCGGCGACGCCGGTCGGGGATGCTCGGATGGGCGGCCACGGCGGTGATGCTCGACTGGCACCTCGGGATGTTCGAGACGGAGGACGGCCGCCCCCGTAACCTCGGCCGGGCCGACGCCGCGACGCTTCTGAGGGCCTGGCTGGCTCCCGCCGTCGCCGATCGGGCCGCCCCCGCGCTGTGCGCGATCGGCCTTGCGACCGACGCGCTCGACGGACCCCTGGCTCGAGCAGCCGAACCCACCCGCTTCGGCCGCGACCTCGAGGGGCTCGCCGACGCCGCCTTCGCCGGAGCGGCGCTGCGGGGCGCGCGGCGCCAGGGGCTGGTCCCCGCCCCCGTGGCGTGGCTCGAGCTGGGGCGAATGGGGATCGGGATCGCCTACGCGGTGGCCGTGTACTTCGGCCGCGCGGAGCCGCCCGGCCGGGAGCTGCTGCGAGCCGGCCGAGCCAGCGCGCCGCTTCGGGCCGCGGGCCTCATCGCCGCCGGGGCGGGCCGGCGACGCACCGCCACCGCGCTTCTGCTGGCGGGGTCGGGGGCGGGCGGCGCAGCGGCCGCCGGAGGTCTGTTCCCCACGCTCAGCGGACAGAGGCCGCTGTTTCAGGTGGAACGTTTGCGGGCGGCCTTCTAGGCCATCGGGAGGAGCTCGACCAGCCGCAGGTTCTCCCGGGGGTCGAGCACGGAGTGCTGAACGCAGGCGGGAACCAGCCGCCCTTCCTCGGGATGCGCCATGGCATAGGAACACGCCTGCAGGCGCTCCTGCGCCGCACGCACCTCGGGGTCCTCGGCGATCTCACCGCGCTCCATCGCCTCCCATGCCGGCCTCACCACCCTGGCGTCCATGAACGCGTGCACGACGAACGTCAGCGAGCGTGGTCGTCCGAGCAGCAGTCGCCGCATCCCCGCGCGGCGCGCGAAACGCCCGGCCCATCGGGCGCCGACCGCGACGAGGACGGGACGCCGCGCGAGCACTCGCGACACCGTGCCCGCCAGTGCCACGCGCGGCCGGTCGAAGTCCGCCCCGCCGAACGCGTCGAGGAACGCGTCGCGCACCGCCAGGTCGCGGGGGTCGGCGTCGTCGAGCAGCGGGGTCCAGCGGCCACCGGCCAGGACCCCGTAGGCCGAGCGGTTGCATCGCGCGTCGCCCATTTGGAGGTGCGCCCAGGGCAGGCGGGTGCCCACCCCGCGCTCCACCTCGCGCCAGACCGCGTCCATCGAGATCTCGTTGAAGCGGTCCTTCCAGCGGTTCGGGTTGCCGACATAGGCAGCCGGCTGGAAGGACATCATCCCGAAGCGCATGTCCGTGCAGGCCCGGACGACCTCGGCCACCTCGCCGAGGTTGCGAGGGGTCACGGTCATGTTGTGGGCCAGGTAGTGGCGCACGCCGTGCTCGCGGCGCAACCGCTCGAACATGGCGACGAAGGATCGCCTCGCGGCGTGCAGCTCGCTTTCCAGGTGCGGCCGGCGATGACCACGGCGGCCGAGCATCAGAGAATCGAAGTGCCCGGCGAAGCTCAGCGCGTCAAAGCGCCGGCGCCCGTCGGGACCCACCGCGACCCGCTCGAGGTAGTCGTAGTCGAAGTCCCCGTGGGTCATGCTCATCGGCTTGCGGCCGTGGTCGCGCATGGTCTGCAGCGTCGCGGCGTGATCGTCGGGAGCCAGCAGGCTCACCTCGCCGCCGATGAGCTGCGCGTGCTGACCCGTTCCGCGCACGGAGCGCAGGAAGCCCATCTGCGCACCGACCTCGGTCGTCGTGTGGGCCCCGTCGGTGCGGACCCGGTTGGCCTCCCGGGCGTGATAGCACGGGGTGCACGCCAGGTTGCAGCGCGGAAACACCCCGTGGGTGCCCTCGCACCCCAGGGTCCGCCTGCCCAGGAGCTGCTCGGGCGTCTTGACGCGCTCGGGAAGCTCCCGCCAGCGGCGCACCAGCGCCGCCTTCGTGTCGGGGTGAACCGGACGGGTGGCGTCGAGCGTGGAGCGAAGCATCCGCAGCAGCGATCGGCTCACGGCCCGTAGGATCCCACAGCAGATCAATCGCACACATGGCCGTAGTCACGCCGAGCCCGACCCATCGGCTCGGCAGACCGCGGCGCGGACCTGCTCCAGGTAGAGCACCCGATCCGAGTCGGCGCAGAGCCGAGATCGGTGGCTGAACCCATCAACCGCCTGGCCCGGAGCCCTCGGCGAGCAGGAGCCGAAGGTCGTGGGCGAGGTCCTCGGGGGTCATCTCGTTGGATGGAAAGCCGATGCGCAGCAGGCCCTTGCGGTCGACGAGCAGGACGAACGCCGTGTGGTCCTCGTCCTTGGTCTGGGGGTGGATGCCGTAGCGCCTCCATA
>JBBPZE010000090.1:0-21465 GCA_038199185.1 Solirubrobacterales bacterium | reverse complement strand
TCGGGCGCGCGTGGCTCCTTCAAGCAGATCCGCCAGCTGGCGGGGATGCGCGGCCTCATGGCCAACCCGAAGGGCGAGATCATCGAGCGCCCGATCAAGGCCAACTTCATGGAGGGCCTGACCGTGCTCGAGTACTTCATCTCGACCCACGGGGCGCGCAAGGGGCTCGCCGACACCGCCCTGCGCACCGCCGACTCGGGCTACCTGACCCGCCGCCTGGTCGACGTCGCCCAGGACGTCATCATCCGCGAGCCCGACTGCGGCACCAAGGACGGCATTGAGCTCCCTCTGCGCAAGGAGTCCGACGAGCCCAACGAGCAGCTGCTGGGCCGCATCGCGTCCGAGGACATAACGACCAAGCGCAACCGTAAGATCGTCGAGAAGGGCGAGGAGATCGACCGCGTCGAGCTCGCCGACCTGATCGAGTCCTCCGACCAGCTGGCGTCGATGCAGATCCCGGTGCGCTCCGTGCTGAAGTGCGCCGCGGCGACCGGCATCTGCCAGGCGTGTTACGGCCGGGCGTTGGCCACGGGCAACACCGCCCAGATCGGCGACGCGGTGGGCATCGTCGCCGCGCAGTCGATCGGCGAGCCCGGCACGCAGCTGACCATGCGGACGTTCCACACCGGCGGCGTCGCCGGCGCCGACATCACGCACGGCCTGCCGCGCGTGGTCGAGCTCTTCGAGGCCCGCAAGCCCAAGGGCCTGGCGAAGATCGCCGAGCAGGACGGCATCGTGGGCGTCGAGGAGACCGACAAGGCGCTGACGATCGTCATCACCGACGACGCGGGCGAGGAGCACCGCTACACGTTCCCGCGCCGGACGCGCCTCTACGTGTCACAGGGCCAGAAGATCGAGGCGGGCACGCAGCTCAACGAGGGGTCGCTGTACCCGGCCGAGCTGCTGGCGCTGCGCGGCCGGACGGCGACCGAGCAGTACCTCGTCAAGGAGGTCCAGGAGGTCTACAAGTCCCAGGGCGTGGACATCAACGACAAGCACATCGAGCTGATCGTGCGCCAGATGATGAAGCGCATCCGCGTCGACCAGAAGGGCGACACGGACTACCTCCCGGGCCAGTTCGTCGACCGCAACGACTTCCTCGCGCGCAACGCGGAGATCAAGAAGGCCAAGGGCGAGACGGCCCAGTACGAGGAGATCATTCTCGGCATCACCAAGGCCTCGCTCAACACGGACAGCTTCCTGTCGGCGGCCTCCTTCCAGGAGACCACCAAGGTGCTGACCGATGCGGCGCTGGAGGGCAAGATCGACCGCCTCAACGGCCTGAAGGAGAACGTCATCATCGGCAAGCTCATCCCGGCCGCCACCGGGCTCAAGCGCTACCGGCGGATCGAGATCGAGCCGTCCGAGCCGTTGCCGCGCGCGATGGACGACGTCGGGTTGCTCGACTCGGACGAGATCGCCGCCGAGCTCGGCCTGGGCGACGGAGAGGGCCTGGGGGGCTTCAGCCTCGACCAGGACATCGCCTCGCTGGAGGAGATCGGCACGGGCGGCACCGGATTCGCCGAGGAGCTCGCGAACCTCGACCTGCCGAAGGACGAGTAGCGGGCGTCCCCAGACGCACGCTCCTCGCCCTCGGCCGCGCTCACCGGTGGGCGGCGGCCCATGCGCGAAGCCGGTCGACGTGTTCGCCGGTCAGGCCGATCGCCGGATCGGTTCGGAAGAGGAAGGTCGGAGCGCGGCGCGCTGACGCCCATTCCTCGCACGCCTCGTCGAGCGCATCGTCGATCCAGGCCAGCGGCCTGACGCCCGCGTGCGCGTCGATCGCCGCCAGCTTCCAATGGCTATGCACGCGGCCGGGGTTTCGGTCAAAGGACAAATGGGGGAGTACAGGAGCACCGAGCAGCGCGGGAAGGTGCTCGTCGGCCTTCTCCTCCCACCCGCTGCACCACACGAGATCGAAGCTGTCGGCCAGGGCATGAAGGTGCGGGGCCGCGCCGGACGAAAGGAAGTGCGCGATCCCCTCGATGACATGCCAGGTGCCGGCCGGACATTCGTCCAGGGTGAAGCCGAACAGCGATATGACGCCGTCGATGTCCACCAACAGCACCGGTTTGTCAGGGATCTGCGGCAATCTTCATCCGGCTTACCCCCGGTGTAACGCACGCGGGAGGAGCCATGTAGTCTCTGTGGTACCTCGCAACTTCAAGCGGGGCGCTGCGGGTGTCGATGGTAGGGACGAGGCGCGACACCGCCGGGCAACGGCTCCGGCCGTGCTTCACCAAACTCCTTCATGACACTTCAGCTCGGCATCCTGCTCGCGCTCGTCTGCGCCTTCGCCACGAACCTCGGGTTCTTCTACAAGTACCGGGGCGCCTGCGCTGCGGCTCCCGTTGACATCAGGCATCCGCTGCGCTCGGCGAAGGCCCTGTGGAGCTCGAAGTGGTTTGCCATCGGCATGGTCGTCGCGATCTGCGCCTGGGGCCTGCACGTCGCCGCGCTGGCGCTCGCCCCCATGTCGGTCGTCCAGGCGGTCCTCGCCGGCGGTGTCGTCCTGCTCGCGGTGATGGCCGAGCGGCTCTTCGGTTTCGAGGTCGGCCGGCGACAGTGGATCGGGCTGGGCTGCATGGCGGTCGGCATGGTGCTGCTCGGGATCACGCTTCCCGCCGCCCACAGCGCCCATTCGACCTTCTCCACGGCGGCCATGATCTCCTTCGAGGCCGTCCTGCTGGCGGTCGGCGGGCTGCTCATCCTGGGCCCCCGCGTCGGCGCCCCGGCCGAGCATCACGGGGTCATGCTCGGCGCCGCGGCCGGCATCCTCTTCGGCGTCTCCGACGTGGCCATCAAGGCCCTCACCGGGCTCGTCCACCACGGCGGCATCCTCAGTGTGGTCAGCCCCTGGATCCTCGTCACGGTGCTCGCCTCGGTCGCCGCCTTCTACGCCTCTGCGCGTGGCCTCCAGGACGGCGAGGCCCTCCCGGTCATCGCGGTTACGGGGACCGCGGCCAACATCACCGGCATCGCCGGCGGCATCATCGTCTTCGGCGACCCCCTCCCGGGCCACGCGCTCGGGATCGTCCTGCAGTCGCTCGCCTTCATCATGGTGATCGTGGCGGCGGCCCTGACGCCCGCGCCCATTCGCGCCGCCGGCGTGGCAACCGCCTGACGGCTCCGTCGCGCTCCGCCCGGGCCGATACGTTGTCGGCATGTCGGCGACCACCCCTTCCGCTGAGACGCTGCAGGAGCAGGCCCAGCGTCATCTGTGGATGCACTTCGCGCGCCTCGGGGCCTACGCGGCGGGCGCCGAGATCCCGATCATCGCCAGGGGGGAGGGGTGCTACGTCTGGGACGTCAAGGGCAACCGCTACCTCGACGGCCTCTCGGCGCTGTTCTGCTGCAACATCGGCCACGGGCGCACCGACGTCGCGCAGGCCGGAGCCGACCAGGCAGGGGAGCTGGACTTCTTCACGGTCTGGTCCTACGCGCACCCCCGCGCCATCGAGCTGGCCGTCAGGCTCGCCGAGCTCGCGCCGGGCGACATCAACCGCGTCTTTCTCACCAGCGGGGGAAGCGAAGCCGTCGAGTCGGCCATCAAGCTGGTTCGCCAGTTCCACAAGCTCAACGGCAAGCCCAACAAGACCAAGATCATCGCCCGCGAGATCGCCTACCACGGCACGTCGCTCGGTGCCCTGACGGCCACCGGCATCACCGCACTGCGCCAGCCCTTCGAGCCGCTCGCCCCGGGCGGCTGCCACGTGGCGAACACGAACGTCTTCCGGCTCGCTCCCGGCTGGGGAGCCGAGACCCTGGCCGACGCGATCGAGCACCGGATCCTCTTCGAGGGCCCGGACACGGTCGCCGCCGTGTTCCTCGAGCCAGTGCAGAACGCCGGCGGCTGTCTCACGCCCCCCGAAGGGTACTTCCGTCGCGTGCGCGAGATCTGCGACGCGCACGACGTGCTGCTCGTCTCCGACGAGGTCATCTGCTCGTTCGGGCGCCTGGGCGAGTGGTTCGGCGCGCAGCGCTACGGCTACCAGCCCGACCTCATCACCACCGCCAAGGGCCTGACCTCCGCGTACGCGCCGATGGGGGCCATGCTCGTCTCCGACCGCATCGCCGAGCCGTTCCTGGAGGGCACGAACTCGTTCGTCCACGGCTTCACCTTCGGCGGCCATCCCATGGCGTGCGCCGTCGCGCTCGCCAACATCGACGTCCTCGAGCAGGAGAACGTGCTGGAGAACGTCCGCCAGAACGAGCCCGGCCTGCGGCAGATGCTCGACGGCCTGCGCGACATCCCGATCGTCGGCGACGTCCGCGGGGCGGGTTACTTCCACGCCGTGGAGCTCGTCGCGGACCAGGAGACCAAGCGGCGCTTCGAGCGTCCCGAGGTCGAGCAGTTGCTGCGCGAGTTCCTCGCGCCCGAGATGTTCAGGCGCGGGCTGATCGCCCGTGCCGACGATCGGGGCGACCCGGTGATCCAGCTCGCCCCCCCGCTGATCGCCGGGCCCGAGCAGTGGGCCGAGATCGAGGCGGTGCTGCGGCCCGTACTCACCGAGGCCGCACGGCGCATGGGCGTCACCGGATGAGGATCGGCGTACCCACCGAGATCAAGACCGACGAGTACCGGGTGGCCCTCACCCCGGCGGGGGTGCGCGAGCTCGTCGACCGCGGCCACAACGTGGTCGTGCAGTCCGCCGCGGGCGAGGGCTCCGGGATCTCCGACGCCGACTACAGCGCGCAGGGAGCCACGATCGTCGGCGATGCGGATGCGGCCTTCGCGCAGGCCGACCTCGTCGTCAAGGTCAAGGAGCCCCAGCCCGAGGAGGTGGCGCGGCTCGCGCCGCGCCACGTGCTCTTCACCTATCTGCACCTCGCGCCCGACCTCGAGCTGACCCAGGGGCTGATCGACTCGGGTGCGACCTGCATCGCCTACGAGACCGTCACGGACGCCAACGGCCGACTGCCGCTGCTGGCCCCGATGAGCGAGGTCGCGGGAAAGATCGCCACGCAGGCGGGAGCGTTCATGCTCGAGAAGCCGCTGGGCGGGCGCGGCATCCTGCTCGGGGGCGTTCCGGGCGTGCCGGCCGCCAAGGTCATGGTCATCGGAGGTGGCGTGGTCGGGATGAACGCTGCGTTCATCGCCATCGGGATGGAGGCCTCCGTGAGCGTCTTCGACCGCAGCATCGACCGCCTGCGCGAGCTCGACATCGCCTTCGGCGGCCGGGCCGACACGGTCTTCTCCTCGACCCTGTCGATCGAACAGCACCTGGTGGACGCCGACCTGGTCATCGGCGCCGTGCTCGTCCACGGTGCCCGGGCCCCGCGCGTCGTCACGCGCGCACAGCTCGCGCTGATGAAGCCCCACGCCGTGCTCGTCGACGTCTCGATCGACCAGGGCGGCTGCTTCGAGACGTCCCGTGCCACCACGCACTCCGATCCGACCTACGATGTCGACGGCATCACGCACTACTGCGTGGCCAACATGCCCGGCGCGGTTCCGGTCACCTCGACATGGGCGCTGACCAACGCGACGATGCCCTACGTCGTCAAGCTCGCCGCGGACGGCGTACACCGGGCGCTCGAGTCCGATGCCGGGTTCCTCGCGGGCCTGTCCGTGGCCGCCGGCAAGCTGACCTCCGAGCCCGTGGCGAGCGATCAGGGCCGCGAGTACGTCGCGCCCGAGAGGGCGCTCGCGTCCGTTGCGGGCGCTGTCTGAGCGCCAGGAGGACGACGTCCCGTTGCTACCATGCGCGGCCGCATGCCCACGACCAGCCAGCTGATCCGCAAGGGCCGTCACCCCAAGACCAAGAAGCTCGCCACCCCCGGCCTGAAGTCCGGCCAGGGCCGCAAGAAGAAGGTCGCCGCGCCCCAGCGGCGCGGGGTGTGCACTCGCGTGTACACGACGACGCCCAAGAAGCCGAACTCGGCGCTGCGCAAGGTGGCACGTGTTCGCATCTCCGGAGGCATCGAGGTCACCGCTTACATTCCCGGCGAGGGCCACAACCTCCAGGAGCACTCGGTGGTCCTGGTCCGTGGGGGCCGCGTCAAGGACCTTCCGGGCGTCCGCTACAAGGTCGTGCGCGGCACGCTCGACGCGGCGGGCGTGAGCGATCGCAAGAAGGCTCGCTCGCAGTACGGCGTCAAGAAGAAGTAATGCCGCGCCGCGCTGCCGCTCAGATCCGGCCGATCCCGCCGGACCCCGTCCACCGCTCGCGCCTTGTCCAGCAGGTCATCAACAAGGTGATGCTCCACGGCAAGAAGTCCACGGCCGAGAAGATCGTCTACGACGCGCTGGCGATCCTCGCCGAGCGCTCCGGGGGCGACCCGATCGAGCAGCTCGAGACCTCGATCAAGGCGCTCACCCCCGTGCTCGAGGTACGCTCCCGCCGCGTCGGCGGTGCCACCTACCAGGTGCCCGTCGAGGTTCCCTCGCCCCGGGCGCGCACCCTGGCCGTCCGCTGGCTCGTCGAGTTCGCACGCAGCCGCCGCGAGAAGACGATGGCCCAGCGCCTCGCCAACGAGCTCATGGATGCTCAGTCCCAGCAGGGCGGCGCGTACAAGCGCAAGGACGACATCTACCGCATGGCGCAGGCGAATAAGGCCTTCGCCCACTACCGCTGGTAGCCGGATCGCGTTCTCGCGGCCCCTCGCGGCGTCGCTACGAGGAGGTCCGTGCTGGCGCACTGTCCCTCCTCGTGCTCCTTGCGAGGGACCGCGATCGACGCGCCCCGCTACCAGCGGACCCGCTGGTAGCGGGATCCATCTCCCAGCGGAACGCTTGAAGTCTGCGGAGGCGTGCCGCGGTGCGCAGGTGTCAGCGGAACGCCTGCGGGGCGGGCGCCGGCGCTCAGGCGCGCAGGTGCTCGGCGATCGCCGTGGACGACATCGCTCGGCCGATCGCGTAGCCCTGTCCCAGGTCGCAGCCCAACTCGCGCACCAGGGCGAGCTCCTGCTCCTCCTCGATGCCTTCGGCGAGCGCCAGCAGGCCGCGCTGGTGGGCGAGCGCGATCATCGCCGGCACGAGCTGGCGATCGCCGTCGCCGTGCAGCGCCCGGATGAAGCGCCCGTCGATCTTGAGCATCGAGACGGGTACGGACGGCAGGTAGGTGGGTGCGGCCGGGCCCGTCCCGACGTCGTCGGCCGCGAACCGCACACCGAGGTCGGCGATGGCGCGCATGTGCTGGAGCTTCGGCCCGCCGTCGAGCGCCGCCTCGGCGACCACCGACTCGGGGACGTCGAGGACGAGTAGGTCCGGACGCAGGGCGTGGCGGGCGAGGACCGCCTCGACCCACCCGGGCAGGGCCGGGTCGGCCAGCTGGCGGGCAGAGAGGTTGACGGCGACCCACGCATCACGCCGGGCGGCCTGCCACGCGGCGGCCTCGCCGCACGCGCGGTCAAGGACGCGGCGTCCGATCTCGACCAGCAGGCCGGTGGACTCGGCGAGCGGCAGGAAGCGCGCGGCGATCTGCACCACGCCGCTGGGCAGACGCCGGCGCAGCAGTGCCTCGGCGCCGAGAACGGCTCCCGAGCGCAGGTCGGCGATCGGCAGGTAATGGATCTCCAGCGAACCGGGCGCAGGCGGCGGGGATGCGTCCTTGCTCCGGGGGTCCGGGGACTTGGCGATGGGCCTCATGCATGCTGCTTCGCCACTCCGCGTGGGAAGTTGAGCGCGAGCCTGGATGCTCGACGGACGTCGGGCTCTCAGCCGGCCCGTCGGCGCAGCCTGCCGATCAGCCCACCCCTTCGCCGCCGGGGGGCGGTGGGCGGAAGCCTGATCGTCGGAAGCTCGGCCTCCGGGGGCGTCACGGCGAACCATTCGTCGGGCGCTCTGCTCGGCGGCGGCGGGGGCTCCCGCGCGGGCTGGACCGATACCGGCGCTGGCTGTGGCGGGGGCTCCCGCGCGGGCTGGACCGATACCGGCGCTGGCGGTGGCGGGGCCGGCGCTCGCGCTGGCGCTGGCGGTGGCGGGACGGGCTGGGCGGGCGCCGGCACGGCGGGGGGGCGGGCGGCGCGCTCGGCGGGGGGGCGGGCGGCGCGCTCGGCGGGGGGGCGGGCGGCGCGCTCGGCGGGCGCGGGGCGGTCGGCCCTTCGCCGCGGTGCGAGCATCAGCGTCAGAACCCCGCTGAGCAGCATCAGGACGCCGGAGGCGGTCTCGAAGTAGTAGCCCGTCCCGGCGCTGGCCTGGGCGTCCTCGTACTGGTCGGCCTGCGGCCAGACCCCCTTGTCGTGGAGATGAGGGAGATCGAGCAGCACGGAGATCAGCAGGATCGCCAGGCCGGTGAGCGCGACCGCGGCCATCGCCGCCCGCGATCCCCGGACCGCCCCGACGATCATCAGCACCCCGAACACGGCGAGCAGGATCAGCGCCGGACCGTAGCGGTCATAGCCGGTGAACCGGGCCGGTGTGACCGTTAGGACCTGGATCTTGATGACCGTCGAGAACGTGGCCACGACCGCCAGGATCGCCCCCGCGATTCCGAGGCCTGCCGCCGCCGTTCCCAGCCGTCCTGAGGCCCTCGGATCCTCGGTTCGGCCCCGGCCCGTCTTGCTATAGTCAGCCGTCGCCTGGGGTTCCTGCGCGCTCATGCGCACCCGTCCACAGGCACTCGGATTCCGCAGGATGGAGACCTCGAGCACATAACGCGTCGCATCAGGCATACACCTGTAGTGCGCGCGGGCCCGAGGGGCCCGTTTCTTTTGCCACACGCGCTGCACGCTCGAAGACCGCGCACGAAGAACACAGACAAAGACGACTCAGATGCCACGCACGTTCCCACTCGAGAAGACCCGGAATATCGGGATCATGGCGCACATCGATGCCGGGAAGA
The DNA here is from genome assembly GCA_038199185.1 of Solirubrobacterales bacterium. Taxonomy (GTDB): domain Bacteria; phylum Actinomycetota; class Thermoleophilia; order Solirubrobacterales; family Solirubrobacteraceae; genus BP-464. The sequence goes on along the minus strand of JBBPZE010000090.1, from coordinate 12,679 downwards.
CCACGACGACCGAGCGCATCCTCTATTACACCGGCCGGACCTACAAGATCGGCGAGGTCCACGAGGGCGCCGCGACCATGGACTGGATGGAGCAGGAGCAGGAGCGCGGCATCACCATCACGTCGGCCGCCACCACCGCGACGTGGGCCGATCACCGCATCAACATCATCGACACCCCCGGGCATGTCGACTTCACCGTCGAGGTGGAGCGCTCCCTGCGCGTCCTCGACGGCGCGATCGCGCTCTTCGACTCGGTGGCGGGCGTCGAGCCGCAGTCCGAGACCGTCTGGCGCCAGGCCGACAAGTACTCCGTTCCGCGCATCGCCTACATCAACAAGATGGACCGCATCGGTGCGAACTTCGACCAGGGCGTCAAGACCATGGTCGACCGCCTGGGGGCGCACCCGGTGCCGATCCAGCTGCCGATCGGCGTCGAGGCCGGCTTCCTCGGGATCATCGACCTCGTCGAGATGAAGGCCATCACCTACCAGGACGACCTTGGCACCGACGTCGTGGTCTCCGAGATTCCCGCGGAGTACGCCGAGGAGGCCGCCCAGGCGCGCGAGCACCTCCTCGAAGAGGTCTCGCACTACGACGACGCGCTCGTGGAGCTCATCCTCGAGGAGGCCGAGGTTCCCGTCGCAGTGCTCAAGCGCGCCATCCGCAAGGCGACGCTCGAGATCAAGCTGACGCCCGTCCTGTGCGGCTCGTCCTTCAAGAACAAGGGCGTCCAACCCCTGCTCGACGCGGTTCTCGACTACCTGCCGAGCCCGCTGGACGTGCCGCCCATGGAGGGCCACCTGATCGACCGCACGGGCGAGGAGGGCGAGACGGAGATCCGCCGGCCCGACGACTCCGAGCCCTTCAGCGCCCTGGCCTTCAAGATCATGGCCGATCCTTTCGTCGGCAAGCTCGCCTACTTCCGCGTGTACTCCGGCAAGGTCTCGGCGGGCACGCGGATCCTCAACGCGACGACCGGGAAGACCGAGCGCGTCGGGCGCCTGCTGATGATGCACGCCAACGATCGCGAGGAGGTCGACGAGGTCTACTCGGGCGACATCGCGGCTGGCGTCGGCTTCAAGCAGATCGTCACGGGCGACACGCTGTGCGCGCCCGACGCCGCGATCCGGCTGGAGAACATCACCTTCCCCGAGCCCGTCATCAAGGTCGCCGTCGAGCCCAAGACGAAGTCCGACCAGGAGAAGATGTCGGTCGCCCTGGGGCGCCTGGCCGAGGAGGACCCGACGTTCCGCGTGCAGACCAACGAGGACTCCGGCCAGACCGAGATCTCCGGCATGGGCGAGCTGCACCTCGAGATCCTTGTCGACCGGATGAAGCGCGAGTTCAACGTCGAGGCCAACGTCGGCCGCCCGCAGGTCTCCTATCGCGAGACCATCAAGGGAACCGCGGTCAAGGTCGAGGGCAAGTTCATCCGCCAGACCGGCGGCTCCGGCCAGTACGGCGTGGTCTACATCACCATGGAGCCCGCGCCCGGCGAGGGCTTCGACTTCGTCAACAAGGTCAAGGGCGGCAACATCCCGTCGGAGTTCATCCCCGCCGTCGAGAAGGGCTGCGAGGAGTCGATGGAGACCGGCGTGAAGGCCGGTTACCCGATGGTCGACGTCCGCGTGACGCTGACCGACGGCAAGTACCACGACACCGACTCCTCGGAGATCGCGTTCAAGGTCGCGGGCTCCATCGCCTTCAAGGAGGCGGCCAGGCGCGCCAAGCCGGTGCTGCTCGAGCCGATCTTCAAGGTCGAGGTCGTCACCCCCGAGGAGTTCCTCGGCGACGTCATCGGCGACCTGAGCCGGCGGCGCGGGCGGGTCGAGGGCCAGGACCGGCGCGGCAACGCGCTGGCCGTCAGCGCCACCGTCCCGCTCAGCGAGATGTTCGGCTACGCCACGGACGTGCGGTCGATGACCCAGGGCCGTGCGACCTACACGATGCAGTTCGAGAACTACGAGGAAGTCCCGCCCAACATCGCCGAGAAGATCGTCGAAGACCGTGGCGGCCAGGCGGAGGCGGCGTAGCGATGTTCGCTACCTTCCCTGGTTGCTTTTGAGACAGAAAAACTTAGAGAGGTAAAGCCACAGTGGCCAAGGAAAAGTTCGAGCGCGGCAAGCCGCACGTCAATGTCGGGACCATCGGTCACATCGACCACGGCAAGACGACGCTGACCGCTGCCATCACGAAGGTCCTCGCCGACACCTACGGGGGCCAGGCCACCAGCTTCGACGAGATCGACAACGCTCCGGAGGAGAAGGAGCGCGGCATCACGATCGCCACGTCGCACGTCGAGTACGAGACGGAGAACCGTCATTACGCCCACGTCGACTGCCCGGGCCACGCGGACTACGTCAAGAACATGATCACGGGCGCGGCCCAGATGGACGGCGCGATCCTCGTCGTGTCGGCCGCCGACGGCCCGATGCCCCAGACGCGCGAGCACATCCTGCTCGCCCGGCAGGTCGGCGTCCCCTACATCGTCGTGTTCCTCAACAAGGTCGACATGGTCGACGACGAGGAGCTCCTCGAGCTCGTCGAGGTCGAGGTCCGCGAGCTGCTCAGCGCCTATGACTTCCCGGGCGACGACATCCCCTTCATCACGGGCTCGGCCCTCAAGGCGCTCGAGGGCGACCCCGAGTTCACCGCGAAGATCGTCGAGCTCGGCGAGCAGCTGGACTCCTACATCCCGGAGCCCGTCCGCGATCTCGACAAGCCGTTCCTGATGCCCGTCGAGGACGTCTTCTCGATCACGGGCCGCGGCACGGTGGCGACCGGCCGCATCGAGCAGGGCATCGTCAACACCGGCGACGAGGTCGAGATCGTCGGCATCCGCGACACGACCAAGACGATCGTGACCGGGGTCGAGATGTTCCGCAAGATCCTCGATCAGGGCCAGGCGGGCGACAACGTCGGCTGCCTGCTGCGCGGCACCAAGCGCGAGGAGATCGAGCGCGGGCAGGTGCTGTGCAAGCCGAAGTCCATCACCCCGCACACCAAGTTCAAGGCCGAGGTCTATGTCCTGAAGAAGGAGGAAGGCGGCCGTCACACGCCGTTCTTCACGGGCTACCGGCCGCAGTTCTACTTCCGTACGACCGACGTCACGGGCGTGGCGAACCTGCCCGAGGGCACGGAGATGGTCATGCCCGGCGACAACGTCCAGATGGAGATCGAGCTGATCCAGCCGATCGCCATGGACCCGGGCCTGCGCTTCGCGATCCGCGAGGGCGGCCGCACGGTGGGTTCGGGAGTCGTCACCGACGTCATCCAGTAGTTCCGAGACCGATACGACCTGACGTGCCCGGGGCCGGCCGACGACGGCCTGCCCCCCAGCGCGCTCTCACGACACACGAAGAGAAAGACGTTCAAGACCAAACATGGCCGGCCTGGCCCAGAACAAGATCCGCATCCGTCTCAAGGCGTATGACCACTCCGCGATCGAGACCGCGGCGAAGGAGATCGTCGAGACGGCGGCGCGCACCGGCGCGAGCGTGACCGGGCCCGTTCCCCTGCCCACGGAGAAGAACGTCTACTGCGTCATCCGCTCGCCGTTCAAGGACAAGGACTCGCGCGAGCACTTCGAGATCCGCACGCACAAGCGGCTCATCGACATCCATCAGCCCACGCCCAAGACGGTCGACTCGCTCCAGCGCCTCGACCACCTGCCGGCCGGCGTCAACATCGAGATCAAGCTCGGCTGAGCACCGTGCCCGCGATCCTCGCCAAGAAGCTCGGGATGTCCCAGCTGTTCCTCGAGGACGGGCGGGTCGAGCGCGTGACGGTGCTCGAAGCCGGCCCCTGCCCGGTCACCGGCATCCGCACGCACGATCGTGACGGCTACGAGGCTGTGCAGCTCGCGTTCGGCGCCACCAAGGAGAAGCACCTGTCGAAGCCCGAGCTCGGGCATCTGAAGAAGGCGGGTGCGCCGCCCTGCAAGCACCTGGTCGAGTTCCGCGACGAGGCCGGCGAGCTGCTCGTCGGAGACACCGTCACCGTCGAGGCCTTCGAGCCCGGCCAGAAGGTCAAGATCTCGGGCACCTCCAAGGGCAAGGGCTTTCAGGGCACGATCAAACGCCACAACTTCGCCAGTGGACCCAAGTCGCACGGCTCACACAACGTGCGCGCGCCAGGGTCGATCGGCGCGTCCGCGTGGCCGGCGCGCGTGATGAAGGGCATCCGCGGCCCCGGCCAGATGGGCAACAAGCGCGTCACCCAGAAGGGCCTTGAGATCGTCGAGGTCCGGCCGCAGGAGAACCTGCTGATGGTCCGCGGCGCCGTGCCCGGCCCCCGCAACGGCATGGTCGAGGTGCGCACCGATGGCTGACGCCAAGATGCTCGGCGGCACGGCGGGCACCGCCGGCGGTCAGATCAAGCTCGACAAGACGGCCTTCGGCGCCGAGTTCAACGGGCCGCTCGTCCACGAGTCCGTGCGCGCGGAGCTCGCCGCCCGCCGGCAGGGCACGCACGCGACCAAGACCCGGGGCATGGTCCGAGGCGGCGGCGCCAAGCCGTGGCGCCAGAAGGGCACGGGCCGCGCGCGAGCCGGCTCCTCGCGCTCGCCGATCTGGACGGGGGGCGGCACCGTGTTCGGCCCGCAGCCGCGCCACTACACCTTCAAGGTCAATCGCAAGGAGCGCCGCGCCGCGCTGCGCAGCGCGCTCTCGGTGCACGCCGCCCGCGGCACGATCCACGGCATCGACCCCTCGCCGTTCGTCGACGAGGTGAGCGCGAAGAAGGCCGCCACCCTGCTCGGCGACCTGCTCGGCGGCTCGATCCTCGTGATCCTCACCGACGCGCACGAGCGCGCCGCCCTGTCGTTTCGCAACATCGACCGCGTGAGCGTGCTGCCCGCGGCCGGCGTCGGGGTCGTCGACGTCATCGGCGCGGCCGCGATCGTCGCGTCACAGGAGGCGCTCGACGAGCTCGCCCTGCGGGCGAACAAGACCCCCACGCGCGCCTCCACGGGCGCCACCGAGCAGGCCAGCGCCTGATCATGGACGCCAGCCAGGTCATCATCCGCCCGGTCGTCAGCGAGAAGAGCTACGTGCTCGCCGCGGCCGACAAGTACACGTTCCGCGTCCATCCCGACGCGCACAAGACACAGATCCGCCAGGCGGTGGAGAAGCTCTTCGACGTCAAGGTCGTCGAGGTCCGCACCGCATCGGTGAAGTCCAAGCCCAAGCGCCGCGGACTGACGTCGGGTCGCACGCGTGCCTGGAAGAAGGCCATCGTGCAGGTGCGCGAGGGCGACTCGATTCCGATCTTCGCGACCCTCCAGGGCCTCGAGGAGGGCTGACCACATGCCCGTACGCAAGCCCAAGCCGACGTCGCCGGGACGCAGGTTCGTCTCCTATCCCGACTTCGCGGAGATCACCAAGAAGACGCCGGAGAAGACGCTCGTCGAGGGGCTCAAGAAGTCGGGCGGGCGCAACAGCTACGGCCGCAAGACTTCGCGCCACCGCGGCGGCGGGGCCAAGCGGCTGTACCGCCGGATCGACTTCAAGCGCCTCCGCGACGACATCCCCGCGAAGGTCGCGGCGATCGAGTACGACCCCAACCGGACCTCCTACATCGCCCTGTTGCACTACGCCGACGGCGTCAAGAGCTACATCATCGCCCCCGCGCGCCTGCAGGTCGGTGCCACGGTGATCAGCGGCGAGCGCGTCGAGCCCTCGGTGGGCAACTGCCTGCCGCTGGGCAACATGCCGGTCGGCACCACCGTCCACAACGTCGAGCTCCAGCCCGGCCGCGGCGCCCAGATGGTGCGTTCCGCCGGCGGCTCCGCCCAGCTCATGGCCAAGGACCAGGGCATGGCCACCGTGCGGCTACCGTCGGGCGAGATGCGCATGGTGCGTGAAGCGTGCCGAGCGACGGTCGGCGCCGTCGGCAACGCCGAGCATCAGAACATCACGATCGGCAAGGCGGGTCGCAAGCGCCATATGGGTGTGCGCCCGCAGACGCGCGGCACGGCAATGAACCCGGTCGACCATCCGCACGGCGGTGGCGAGGGCTCCACCACGGCGGGCCGTCATCCGGTGACCCCGTGGGGCGTCCCCACGCTGGGCTACCGCACCCGCAAGAAGAACAAGGCCAGCGACCGCTACATCGTGCGCGGGCGCCGCCGTGGGAAGGGCAAGCAGCGATGAGCAGAAGCTCGAAGAAGGGCCCGTGGGTCGAGGAGCGGCTGATGTCGCGCATCGAGGGCATGAACAGCTCCGGCAACAAGACGATGGTCAAGACGTGGTCTCGCGCGTCGACGATCTTCCCCGAGATGGTGGGGCACACCATCGCCGTCCACGACGGCCGCAAGCACGTGCCGGTGTTCGTCTCGGAGGCCATGGTCGGCCACAAGCTCGGCGAGTTCGCGCCGACGCGCATGTTCCGCGGTCATGCCGGCTCGGGGAGGGTCCGGTAAACCATGGCCGACGATCCCGCCCAGAAGCGCGACAAGCCCTCCGCGGAGGAGGGCAAGGGGCCGGATCCCAAGGTCGCCGCCGAGGCTGCCGACGCCAAGGCGGCCAAGGCCGACGAGGCGCCCGCCAAGCCCAAGAGGACCCGTGGGCGGAAGCCCAAGACGCCCAAGGCCGAAGCCACCGCGGCCGAGGAGACCGGCGTGGGCAAGGAGGAGGCCGAGGCCGCGGAGAAGGCGCCCAGCGGCCAGAGGAAGACTCCCTCGGCCCGTACACGTGCTCGCGACAAGGCCGAGAGCGCCGAGGACAAGCCGGCCGAGGCCAAGCGGCCGGCCCCCACCGTCGCCGGCCGCGTGCAGGTCCGCGCCCACGCCAAGTACGTGCGGACGTCGGCACGCAAGGCCCGCCTGGTCTGCGACCACATCCGCGGCAAGTCGGTCGAGGAGGCGTTCGCCATCCTCGCCCACACCCCGCGCCACGTGGCCGAGGACTGGCGCAAGCTGCTCCAGAGCGCGGTCGCCAACGCCGAGCACAACCACGAGCTTCTGGGCGACGACCTGCGGATCGCCTCCGTTCATGCCGACGAGGGCCCGACGCTCAAGCGCTTCCGACCGCGGGCCATGGGGCGCGCGACCAAGATCCGCAAGCGCACGAGCCACCTCACGATCATGCTGACACCCAAGGACTAGAGGGAACACGATGGGTCAAAAGGTTCACCCCGAGTCCATGCGCGTGGGCTACATCCACGACTGGAAGTCCAACTGGTTCAACGAGAAGGACTTCGCGGACTACCTGGAGGAGGACATCCGCATCCGTGACCACATCACGGGCAAGCTCGCGCATGCCGGCCTCTCGGACATCACGATCCGCAAGGACGCCAACGAGGTCGAGGTCAACATCCACACCGCCCGGCCCGGCATCGTCATCGGCAAGTCCGGCTCCGAGGTCGACGCGCTGCGCAAGGACCTGCACCGGATGACCAACAAGGCCATCAAGGTCAACATCCTCGAGATCAAGCGACCCGAGCTCGACGCCAAGCTCGTCGCCCAGTCGATCGCCGAGCAGCTCCAGAACCGCGTGGCGTTTCGCCGCGCGATGAAGCGCGCGCTGACGAGCGCCATGCGCTCGGGCGCCAAGGGCTGCAAGATCCAGGTGGGCGGGCGCCTGGGCGGTGCCGAGATGGCGCGTACGGAGTCCTACTCGGACGGCCGGGTGCCGCTGCACACCATGCGTGCCGATATCGACTACGGCTTCTACGAGGCCCGTACGACGTTCGGCCGCATCGGCGTGAAGTGCTGGATCAACAAGGGCGAGATCATGCCCGAGGGCTTCACCGGCGTCGATCTGACCGAGATGGAGGCTCCCCAGCGCGCCGATGAGGCCAAGGGCGGCCAGGGCGGCGGCCGGGACGGCCGGGGCCGGGGTCGCGGCGGCCAGGGCGGAGGTCCCGGTGGGCGCGGGGGTGGTGGCGGTGGCTTCGGCGGCGGCGGCGGCGGTGGGCGCGGCGGTGGTGGCGGCGGCTTCGGCGGCGGCGGTGGGCGCGGCGGTGGCTTCGGCGGCGGCGGCGGCGGGCGCAGCGGTGGCGGCGGCTTCGGCGGCGCTCCCCGAGGCGGCGGGCGCTGATGCTGTCCCCCAAGCGCGTCAAGTACCGCAAGCAGCACCGCGGGCGAAAGCCTGGGTTCTCGCGCGGGCAGACCACGGTGCAGTTCGGCGAGTACGGCCTCAAGTCGCTGGACGCGGCGTGGCTGACAAACCGCCAGATCGAGGCGGCGCGCATCGCCATGACCCGCAAGATCAAGCGCGGCGGCAAGGTCTGGATCAACGTCTATCCCGACAAGCCGTTCACCAAGAAGCCTGCGGAGACGCGCATGGGCTCCGGCAAGGGCTCGCCCGAAGGGTGGGTGGCGGTCGTCAAGCCGGGGCGCGTGATGTTCGAGTTGGCCGGCGTCCCGGAGGACCTCGCACGCGAGGCGATCCGCCTGGCGGCCATGAAGCTTCCCGTTCGGTCGAAGTTCGTGACCGCGGAGGAGGACGTCTAGCATGAGGAGCAGCGAGATGCGCGAGGTCACCGACGGCGAGCTCGTCGAGCACATCCGCACCCAGCGGCGCGAGATCTTCGGCCTGCGGTTTCAGCACGCCACGGGCGAGCTCGAGAACACCGCGGGGCTGAGCGCGTCAAAGAAGGGCCTCGCCCGCGCCCTGACCATCGCGCATCAGCGCGGCATCGACACCGAGAACCTGTGATGGCCGAAGACAACCAGACGACAGAAGACACCGAGCCGACCGCGTCGACGGACGCGGCAGACGCCCCCATCGAGGCGGGCGTCGTGACGACCCCCGAGGCGCCGCCGGAGACCGCCGCCGACGCGGGGCCGGCAATGCCCAGGAAGCAGCAGCGCGCGCAGGCCCGGCACCTCGAGACCTCCAAGCGCACGCCTCGCACCCCCGAGGAGCGCAACACGGAGCGGCTCGCCGACCGCGCGAAGAAGGCGGCCGCACGCCGCCGCCGCCGCGAGAAGGCCAAGACCGCGCGCTCCGGCGCCGAGCGTGGCCCTGCGAAGACGGTCTCGACCGCCGAGCACGGTCCCGGGAGGCCCAAGGTCCGCCAGGGCCTCGTCGTCTCCGACAAGGCCGACAAGACGATCACCGTGCGCGTGGACACCGCCCGCCGCCATCGGCGCTACGAGAAGATCGTCCGCTCGTCCAGCACGCTGCACGCCCACGACGAGGCCAACGCCGCTCACGAGGGCGACCTCGTCCAGATCGTCGAGTCGCGGCCGCTGAGTCGCCTGAAGCGCTGGCGGCTCGTCGAGGTCCTGGAGCGGGCCAAGTGATCCAGAACGAGTCACGCCTGCGGGTCGCCGACAACACCGGCGCGAGGGAGATCCTCTGCATTCGCGTCAAGGGCGGCCACAAGCGCCGCTACGCGCACGTGGGCGACGTCATCACCGCGACCGTCAAGGCCGCCAACCCCCAGGGCTCGGTCAAGAAGGGCGAGGTCGTCACGGCGGTCGTCGTGCGCACGAAGAAGCCGTTCGGTCGCGACGACGGCACCTACATCGCGTTCGACGAGAACGCCGCGGTGATCATCGACGCCCAGAACAACCCGCGCGGCACCCGCATCTTCGGCCCGGTGGCCCGTGAACTGCGCGAGCGCAACTTCATGAAGATCGTCTCCCTCGCGCCGGAGGTACTCTGATGAGGATTCGCCGAGACGACGCGGTCGTGGTGATCTCCGGCAAGGACAGGGGCAAGACCGGCCGGGTCATGCGCGTGGACCGGGACAAGGACCGGGTCTACGTCGAGGGCCTGAACATCATCAAGCGCCACACGCGTCCCAGCCAGGTGCCGGGATCGCCGAACGCGGCCGGTGGGGTCATCGAGCGCGAGGGCCCGATCCACGTTTCCAACGTCATGCTCATCGATCCCGAGGACAAGAAGCGAACCCGCGTCGGCATCAGCCGAGAGAACGGTCAGCGCTCGCGCGTGTCTCGACGCACCGGACAGAAGCTGGACTGACATGGCGCGGCTGAAGACCACCTACCTCGAGGAGATCCGGCCCGCACTGCAGCAGCGCTTCGGCTACTCGTCGGTGATGCAGGTCCCAAAGATCGAGAAGATCACGCTGAACATGGGCGTGGGCGAGGCCAAGCAGGACACCAAGATGCTCGAGAACGCCCAGGAGCAGCTGGCGACGATCGCCGGCCAGAAGCCCAACGTCCGCCGTGCCCGCAAGTCGATCGCCGCCTTCAAGCTGCGCGACGGTATGCCGGTGGGCCTGTCGGTGACGCTGCGTCACGAGCGCGCGTACGAGTTCCTCGACCGGCTTCTCAGCGTCGCGATCCCGCGGATCCGTGACTTCCGCGGGCTCCGGACGACGTCCTTCGACGGGCGCGGCAACTACACGCTCGGCGTTCGCGAGCAGATCATCTTTCCCGAGATCGACTACGACAAGGTCGATCAGGTGCGCGGGCTCGACGTGACGATCACGACATCGGCGCCGACCGATGGCGAGGCCTTCGCGCTGCTCGAGGCCTTCGGGATGCCGTTCAGCCGCGAGGGCAAGCGGCCGCACGTGCCCGAGGAGCCGGCATCGGAGAACGGGGCCGCCCCCGAACCAGACGCAGACACCACTTCAGAGGAGGCCTGACATGGCCAAGACGTCCCAGCGCGTGCGCCAGGCGCGCGGCAGCAAGTTCAAGACCCGGGAGTACACCCGCTGTCGGAAGTGCGGCCGCGCGCGCTCCGTGTACCGCAAGTTCGGCGTCTGCCGGATCTGCCTGCGCGAGCTGGCGCACAACGGCTACATCCCCGGCATGACCAAGAGCAGCTGGTAGCCAGATGTCGATGACCGACCCCATCGCAGACTTCTTGACGCGCATCCGCAACGGGATCCAGGCCGCGCACGAGACGGTCGACATCCCCGCGTCCAAGCTCAAGGTCGAGCTGGCGAGGATCCTGCGCGAGCAGGGCTACATCAACGGCTACGAGGTCCAGGCGCCCGACGTCGATCATCCGGGCGAGATCATCCGGGTCGCCCTCAAGTACACGGAGGATCGCCGGCCCGCGATCCAGGGACTGCGCCGCGTGTCGCGTCCGGGCCAGCGCCATTACGCGCCGGCGGGTGGCATTCGCAAGGTCCAGGGGGGCATGGGCACGTCGATCGTCTCCACGTCGCGCGGCGTGCTGACCGGCCACGAGGCCCGCCAGCGGGGCGTCGGCGGCGAAGTCGTGGCGGAGGTCTGGTAGACAGCGATGTCCCGTATCGGCCGCAAACCAATCTCCGTTCCCGAGGGCGTGAACGTCACGATCGAGCCCGAGATCGTCCACGTGACCGGTCCGCGCGGCGGGTTGTCCGAGCGCAAGAACCGCGACATCGCGATCGAGCACACCGACGGCGAGCTGCTCGTCACGCGGCCGACCAACCGCGGCGAGCACCGGGCTCTGCACGGGCTGACCCGCTCGCTCGTGGCCAACATGGTCGAGGGCGTCACCGCCGGGTTCACCAAGGCGCTGGAGATCCAGGGGGTGGGCTATCGGGCGGCGTTGAAGGGCAACGACCTCGAGCTGCAGCTCGGCTACTCGCACTCCGTGCCCGTCAAGGCGCCGGAGGGGATCGAGTTCGAGGTGCCGTCGCCCACGCGCGTGATCGTCAAGGGCAACTCCAAGCAGCAGGTCGGCGAGCTCGCCGCCTACATCCGCAAGCAGCGGCCACCCGAGCCCTATAAGGGCAAGGGCATCCGCTACGAGGGTGAGTACGTCGCCCGGAAGGTCGGGAAGCGCGCATGACCGTCCTCACGAGCCCCCAGCGACGACTGCGGCGGCGCCGCCGCGTGCGGGCCAAGATCGTCGGCACCGCCGAGCGCCCGCGGGTCAGCGTGTTCCGCTCCAACCGCGGCATCTCCGTCCAGCTCATCGACGATCTGGCCGGCCGCACGCTGGCCGCCGTCGAGTGGACCGAGTTTCGCGGGGTCACCAAGGCCGAGCAGGCCGGGCAGGTGGGCGCGGCCCTCGCCGAGCGCGCCAAGGGCGCCGGCGTGCAGCGCGCCGTCTTCGACCGCGGCGGCTATCAGTACCACGGCCGCGTCAAGGCCCTCGCCGAAGCCGCCCGGGAGGGCGGCCTCGCCTTCTAAGCTCAGGATCTCCTCATGACCATTCAGACCATCGATCGCACCGTCAGCCCCGGAGGCCTCGACCTCCAGGAGCGCGTCGTCGAGATCAACCGCGTCGCCAAGGTGGTCAAGGGTGGCCGGCGCTTCTCGTTCACGGCCCTGGTGGTCGTGGGTGACGAGCGCGACATCGTCGGCGTCGGCTACGGCAAGGCCAACGAGGTCCCACTCGCGATCCAGAAGGGCGTCGAGGCAGCCAAGAAGGACCTCTTCCGCGTGCCCAAGCACGGGGCGACCATCACCCACCAGACGCTGGGGGTCTTCGGGTCCGGCCGCGTGCTGCTCAAGCCCGCGTCGCCGGGCACCGGTGTCATCGCCGGCGGCGGCGTGCGGGCGGTGCTCGAGCTGGCCGGGATCCACGACATCCTGAGCAAGTCGCTCGGCTCGCAGAACCCGATCAACCTTGTCAAGGCCACGGTCGCGGGGCTGCAGTCCCTGCGCCGGCCCGAGGAGGTCGCCGAGCTGCGCGGCCTGTCGGTCAACGCGGTTCTGGGCCTCAGCGAGCAGGCCGGCCCCGTGGAGACCATCTCGGCGAACGGAGACCCCGGGGCGTCCGCGGATGCGGAGGAGACGCCTGCCGGTGGCGCTGACGAG
>JBBPZE010000089.1:0-2409 GCA_038199185.1 Solirubrobacterales bacterium | reverse complement strand
GGTGGTCCGCGTGCTCAACGAGTCACTGGGCGCCGCGCACGTCGATCGCATCCACGGGATCGTCAACGGCACCACGAACTTCATCCTGACCGAGATGGCGCGGAGCGGGCTGTCCTACGAGGAGGCTCTGGCCGAGGCCCAGCGGCTGGGATACGCCGAGGCCGATCCGTCCGACGACGTGAGCGGTCGCGACGCCGCCGCCAAGATGGCGATCCTGGCACGCCTCGCGTTTCACACGCCCGTGCGCCTCGACGACGTGCGCTACGAGGGCATCGAGCTGCTGACGAACGACGACATCGCCTACGCGCAGGATCTCGGCTTGGGCCTGAAGTTGATCGGCACGGCCGAGCGGGTCGAGGGTGGGCTCAGCGTTCGGGTGCATCCGGCGTTTCTGTACAACGGCCATCCGCTCGCGTCGGTGGACGGCCCCTTCAACGCGGTCACGATCGAGAGCGCGGCGATCACCGAGATCACGCTCAGCGGGCCGGGTGCCGGCGGTCCGCAGACCGCCAGCGCGGTCCTGGGCGACGTCGTCAGCGCGATGATCCCGCCGGCCTCGACCCCGCCCGCCACCGACGCCCTGGCTCTCGTGACCGACGTCGAGTCGGCCTTCTATCTCTACCTCGAGGTGGCCGACCGGCCGGGCGTGCTCGCCCAGGTCGCCGAGCTGCTCGGCCTTCAGGGCGCATCGATCAAGTCGGTGGTGCAGAAGGGTCTGGGCGAGAACGCCCGGCTGGTGATGGTCGTTCATCCCCTGCTCGAGTCCCGCTTCTTCGCCGGCGTGGAGCTCATCGGGCGCCTGGACTTCGTTCGCGCCAGGCCGCGGGCGATTCGCGTGATCGAGGAGCAGTTCGGCCAGTGACCGGCCTCATCGAGCGCTATCGCGATCGCCTGCCGTTCGCCGAGGGCGATCCGGTGATCTCGCTCGACGAGGGGTCGACGCCTCTGGTCACCGCCCCCGCCCTGTCGGAGCGGGTGGGCGCCGAGGTGTGGTTGAAGGTCGAGGGCGCCAACCCCACGGGATCGTTCAAGGATCGCGGCATGACCTGCGCGGTGAGTGCCGCGGTGCGCGAGGGCGCCGAGGTCGTCCTGTGCGCCTCCACCGGCAACACCGCGGCCTCGCTGGCCGCGTATGCCGCGCGGGCGGGGATGCGCGGCGCGGTGATCGTCCCGGAAGGAAAGATCGCGACGGGCAAGCTCGCCCAGGCGCTGATGCACGGCGCCCGGGTGATCGCGCTGCGCGGGAACTTCGACGAGGCGCTGCGCCTCGTGCGCAAGCTCGCCGAGACGCATCCCATCGCCCTGGTCAACAGCGTCAACGAGTTCCGCATCGAGGGCCAGAAGACCGCCGCCTTCGAGATCCTCGAGGAGCTCGACGCGATCGACGCCCTGTGCGTCCCGGTGGGCAACGCCGGCAACATCACCGCCTACTGGCGCGGGTTTCGCGAGATGAGCGTCTCGCCGCGGATGCTCGGCTTTCAGGCCGCCGGGGCCGCACCGCTGGTCCGCGGGCATCCGATCGAGCACCCCGAGACCGTGGCCAGCGCCATCCGCATCGGCAATCCCGCACGCTGGGAGCAGGCGATGGACGCGATGACGTCGTCGGGCGGCAAGGTCGCGGCGGTCACCGACGAGCAGATCCTCGACGCGTGGCGTTTCCTGGCCACCCGCGAGGGCGTGTTCTGCGAGCCCGCGAGCGCGGCGTCGGTGGCCGGTCTGCTGGCCCACGGCGCCGGGAGTGCCCAGCGCATCGCCTGCGTCCTGACTGGCCATGGCCTCAAGGATCCGCACACGGCGCTCGATCACGCCGGCGCGGTGGTCCCGTGCGAGCCGGAGCTGGCGGCGGTCGAGCGGGCGGTTCTCGACTAGCCCGCGCGGGCATGCCGGGCCGGTTCACGGTTGGGCTCGACGCGGTGCGGCGCTACCTTCCCGGGCATGCGCGTCCTGGTGGCAACTCTCGCAGCATTGGCCTTCGCTGCAGCCCCCGCGGGAGCCATCGTCGGCGGCAAGCCGGTGGCGCCGGGCCAGATGCGCGCGGTGGCCAGCGTCACGATCTCGGGCCTGTTCGGGTGCACCGGGACCCTCATCGCGCCCCGGTGGGTCATGACCGCGGGCCATTGCGGCTCGCTGACGGGAGCGCTGACCGACGGCCGCGTGCCGAGCACCGTCTCCTTCCTGCCGGGTCAGTTCAGGGTCGTGCTCGACAGCGTCTACACGGACGGCAGGGGGGGAGAGACGCACACCGTCGACCGGGTTCTCGTCGACACCGATTACGGCGTCCAGAGCGGCAACGGCAGCGACGTCTCGCTACTCGAGCTCACCGAGCCGTCCAGGGCGCCGCCGGTGCCGGTCGCCGCGGTGGGCGAGCGCAGCATCTTCAACCCGGGCGCGCTGGCCACGATCGCCGGG